>JAHRXB010000158.1 GCA_019104905.1 Bdellovibrio sp. | reverse complement strand
CTTCCCTGGTTGCGTCAAGCTGTGGGGCTACAAAGCAGTGGGCCTGTATATTCACAAAATCGGCCGGCGATGAGTCGAACCATGCCCCAGGGGCCGGCGGCTAACCAAAAGCCCCCTGAAGAGGTGTCTCAACCTTCAGAGGGAGGCAAAATCAGCCTCAAGGGAGCCTCAAAGGCAGAGATTCTGCTATTAGGACTGGTACTCAAAAGTCGTGCCAATTTTGAGCAATTTTCGAATGAAAAACTCATCGAGAGTGTTGCTCATGAAGGAGTGAAAAAGATCCTCGAAAAGGCGACGGATGTGTATAGACAAGATCTCAATAAGTTTGATAAGTTGACCAGTCTGCTTGTCTCATACGTTGATCAGCCTGAATATTTATTCCAAGTGGGGCCGACTCCAGAGGCCGACCCAGGGTTCGACGAAGAGGCAGAGACGAAACTGCTGCGTGATTGCTTTAAGCGCGTGCGTGAAAATTTCTTACGGGAACAAGCAAAGCAATTGGCGAGAGATCTTAAAAACGAACCTAGTTCGGAAAAGTTGGAACAGATTATGAATATTCAGAGAAACCGAATCTCTCTGAATAAAGGGTAAAAGGCGGGGTATTGATGAAACCGAACCTACCAAACAAACAAGAGAAAGAGCCCGTAAAGGTTCTTTCTTTGCAGGAACAAGAAACGTTGATTAAAGAAGAAATTCAACGATTTCTGAAGCTTGCAAAGGAAAAAGGCGCGTTGACGATTGAAGAGATCAACGACCTTCTTCCGCCTGAAATTATCGCTCCTTCTGTCTTGGATTCCTTCATGCAGGGTCTTGAGGCTGGTGGTGTAGTTATTTCAGACTTGTCTGAAACTTCGAAAGAAGAAGAGGGCGAAGGAGCATTCCTTGAAAGCCCGGATTCTGATGACGAAGAAGTAGATGAAGAAGAAAAAGCTGAAAGCGAAGACGTTAAGGGGAACGACCCTGTTCGTCTTTATTTGCGTAAAATGGGTAGCGTCTCTCTTCTCACTCGTGAGGGTGAGGTTGAGATCGCTCGTCGTATTGAAAAAGGGGAGCGTGAAATCGTTCGTGCGATCCTTTTGTCCCCTCTGGGCACCTACGAGATCATTCAACTGGGTAAGCGTCTTGATGAAGGACGTATCAAAGTTAAATCGATCTTCCGTGGTCTTGAGGACGAAGACACTCAATACGATGAAAAGGAGTACATCGATAAGATCCATGAGCTTATCGGTAAAGTGACTGAGTACCAAAAGGCCGCTCAGAAGTACTTCGATGTTCTTCGTAAAGAAGAAACAAACACGCCGGCTCGTCAAGCGGCCATGAAAGAACTTGTTTTGATGAACGACAAGTTGATGGCGAACTTCGAGTCTGTGAACTTCAATCGTAAAACAATCAATCGCGTTGTGATTAAGTTTAAGAACTTGGTCAGCCGTATCGGAACTCTTCGTCGTCGCATTAAAGATGGCGTTGAACGCACGTTCTCTAAAGACGTGGCAGCGATGGCAGAGCGTATGAAGCTGATCGATGCGAATGAAAAAGAATTAACCAGAATGACTCGCGACACGGGTTTGAACTATCAGAAGTTCAAATCTTATGTGTTGCAGGCTCAAGAGGCTGAAAAGCGCATTAAGCGTTTGGACTCTGAGACTGAGATGAACCACAACTGGGTGAAGGAAACTTACACAGCGATCTGGAAAGGGGAGCGTGAGGCAGATGCGGCGAAATCAGAACTCGTCGAAGCGAACTTGCGTCTCGTGGTTTCTATCGCGAAGAAGTACACCAACCGCGGACTTCAATTCTTGGATTTGATCCAGGAAGGTAACATCGGCTTGATGAAGGCCGTTGATAAGTTCGAATACCGTCGTGGTTATAAGTTCTCGACTTATGCGACTTGGTGGATCCGTCAGGCTATTACTCGTGCGATTGCCGATCAGGCGCGTACGATCCGTATCCCAGTGCATATGATCGAAACGATCAACAAGCTGGTTCGTACATCTCGTTATTTGATTCAAGAGTTGGGTCGTGAGCCCACCCCTGAAGAGATCGCGGATAAGATGGACATGCCGGTTGATAAGGTTCGCAAGGTCTTGAAGATCGCTAAAGAACCAATCTCTTTGGAAACTCCAGTGGGTGAAGAAGAAGATTCTCACTTAGGGGACTTTATCGAAGACAAAAAGGTGATCAATCCTGCGGAAGCGATTGTGAACCTGAACTTGGCGGAACAAACTCGCCGTGTTCTTTCGACTTTGACTCCAAGAGAAGAAAAAGTTCTGCGTATGCGTTTTGGTATCGGGGAAGAGTCAGACCATACTTTGGAAGAAGTGGGTCAGGACTTCAACGTGACTCGTGAACGTATCCGTCAGATCGAGGCCAAGGCTTTGAGAAAGCTGCGCCATCCTTCTCGCTCGAACAAACTCAAAGCGTTTGTCGACAGCTAGGATTGAGTAAAAATTGAATGCTAAAAAGGGGTCTTTCAAAGACCCCTTTTTTATTTTATTATGTGCGTTCTTGTTTGGTTTTGGCTCTTTAGAGACGAAGGAAGGGTATGAAATCTATGGTTTGGGGTGTTGTCATTATTGTCGTAGGCCTTTGTGTCCTTTTGGGGGCCATCTTTGGAATTAATATTCCGATCATCAAGATTCTTTTCGGTCTTTTCTTAGTTTATTTGGGTGTGAAGGTGATCTTCGGAGCCTTTTCCTGGAATTTTGATTTTAAGGCCGAGAAACGCTCTTCCGATCACGAAGCGGTCTTTGCTAAGGCACAGTTCCAGTATCCCAATGCCAAAGAGGCGCGGGAGTATGTGACGGTGTTTGGCTCTTCCCAGTTGGATTTATCCGAGGCTGAGGATCTGACCGAGCAAAGTCTTGAAACGGTCACTGTGTTTGGGGAGAGCGAGATCGTGGTGAAGAAGGGTCTGCCTCTTCGAGTGGAATCCAATACGGTTTTTGCAAAGTCTGAATTTCCCGGAAAAAATATTTCCGCTTTTGGGCAATTCCACTATACGACCCCTGGGCTGAAAGAGAGTGATCCCGCTTTGAACCTTAAGGTGACGGTGGTTTTTGGTTCCTTGAAAGTGACTGAAAAAGACTAATGCAGTGTGATTTGGCTAGAGTCCAAGGTGTTTGGTACTCTGCCTCTGTTTTTCATCTATGGGGAGTTAGCTTAGTTGGTTAAAGCAGCCGGCTCATAACCGGCGGATCGGGGGTTCAAGTCCCTCACTCCCTACCATTTTTCGCAGTGATTCTTCAAAGTCAGATAAAAATAAGAAACAGATAATAAAAACAATAATTTAAAAAGCAAATCAGGGAT
>JAHRXB010000022.1 GCA_019104905.1 Bdellovibrio sp. | reverse complement strand
GGTGCGATCCGTTTGGGTATCACTCGTGCTTTGATCGCTTTCAATGCAGAGTTCAAAGGAACTTTGAAGAAAGCTGGATTCGTTACACGTGATCCTCGTATGGTTGAGCGTAAGAAATACGGTAAAGCAGGTGCACGCCGTAGATTCCAATACTCTAAACGTTAAAATCGATTTATCGATCGTTTGGATCTGGAAGAAAAAAGGGAGCTGGTTCAGCTCCCTTTTTTTATTTCCGAAATCCCTCGTGTCTTTTTAGACATAAAAAAACCCGCAGTCTTTCAAACTGCGGGTTTTTCTTTTTCGAGTTGAATCGAAAGAACTATTTGGTTGTGCAAACCAAAGGGTAAACGTTGCCTTTAGCAGCCAAAAGTCCGCCGAAAGAACCGTCAGCTTCTTTACCCAAGATCAAGAAGCCTGTGTTTTTGATCACGCCGTCTTCTTGAGTGGTGTTGTCAGTCAAAGCCAAAAGGTTGAAGAAACCACCTTTGATTTGAGCAGCAACAGTTCCTTTATCCATTTGAGAGAAAAACACCGTTTGGCTGCTTTTCTCGTTCAAAGAAACGATCACAAAGTCTACAGATTGGTCGTCAGCGAGGTCCACATTGAGAGAAACAGAGCTCTCAGGAACAGCGCATTTCAAAACAGTGGTGTCTGCCATAGCAGAAGAACCCATAAGAACTAGTGCAGCTACGATAAGCTTTTTCATTAAAACCTCCTCTAAGGTATCTAAGCGGAGGGAGGCTATGCCAGACCGGACCCGCAGGCAATTTAAATGCATCGCAATATCTCGGAACTGTGGCGGTATAGGGCTCTTGGAATGGCCGCAATCGCAGCCTAGCACTTGGTCTGAGTCTTTGTGTTTTAACGGACAGAGGGCCGCGTCTTGGGCTATCCTCTTGTTAAGAATAAATCAAATTAGAAGGAACATTCCTGTGAAGATCTTTTTGGCATCATTGATTTGCAGCGCGTTTTGGTCAGTCACTTATGCTCAAAATTCCTCGGTGGAGGAGAAAAAATCAGATTCACCAGCGTCGCAAGGGACATCACAAAATGAATCTGAGTATCAAAGGCCCTTGTTATTTGCCGTGACGGATGATGCCCTTAAAATCAAAAGCCCTCAGCTTGTCTACGATCTTAAGAAATCGGAAGGGGTAAAGTTGGAGCTTGGGGGAGTGTCTTTTGACGACAACTCCTTGGCAGCAAAAATTGAGAATGGTTCTCTCAATTTTTCTTGGGACACCAATCTAATTTCGGGTGGAGAAATTTCAATTATCAATGAGCAGGGAAAAGAGCTTTGGAAGCACAAGGCGGAAGGGCGCGGTGCTTGGTCGTTCAAAGATCTAAAAGGGTCCTCAGCTCCAGAGTGGAAAAATGGAGAGCACTTTCGCTTCTGCCTGCGTTCTGACTATGAGAGAGGTTATACCAGTCTTTGCACGAGAAGATACGGTATTGAGATCAGCAATTCTGAGATGAAACTGGGACCTGCGAAATCAGAAGCCACAGCACGGGTGATCTTGCAAGGTGAAGAGAGAAAACTTCAAGGCGCCGTTGATGTTACAGTCGGGGACCCTGTTCAGTTTTTGGCGACCTTGAAATCAGACGCGACTTATGAATTTGTGTCAGAGCCCGTAACGCCTGCTGTTCGCGATGTGATCGAATCAGAACGAGCGGGATATGTGACTCTGACAGGCGAAGGGCCTCTTCCGCTGGGGGTTGAGTCGAAAATTATTCCTGGAGTTCAGTACGGCAAAATTACACAGTTCTTTGGGTTTGAACAAACCATCGGTGCTCCTCCTGATATGTGGCAAAGTGATTTTTCCCGCAAAGGGAGTCATCTTCTGTTGCCGGGAAGATCTGGAGGGGTCTTTGTATATGCCCTCGAAGTAGGTAATCCTCCTCGGCAAAAAGACCGTCGTTATATTTCTAATAGAGCTATTACCGGGACCTATCTCGAAAATGATCAAATGATGGTTCGTGACAGCGAAGGCAATTTGTCTACCTGGGAGTTTGCAGCTCCAGAAAAACTCAAGATGAATACAATCTCCTTGGAGGTTCCTGGTGAAAAAGGAACTTACAAATCTTACTTAGAGATCTATCGGGGAGGCGCTCGGGAGGCCAGTCTGCGACTGACAGGAGTTGTTACCAGCAGTGGTGATTACGTGTTCCTGGGGGAAGGGCACGTTTCATGGTGGTTCAATGATTTGTTTGGATGGCAGAACTACTACCTTTCAAAACAAAGATGGGGTGTCAGTGCGAAGTACTTTAGCTCACTGACAAAACTGCCCGCTTCGAACTCTAGCGGAATGAATGAAGATGTGAATTTGAGCGTGGCGCAAGCGGATCTTCGCTATCGTTTTAATCCAGGGCTTTGGGAAAAGGACGAAACTGTCGGAGCTATCTTGGCTTATGAATCTATGAGTTTGGGAACTGTCAGCGTCCCTAAGCTTGGGGTCGGGGCATTCTGGGCGCGTTCTATGCCAAGAGCGATTGACTATTGGTTCAGTAAACTTCCGTTTTTTGATTATCCGAAATTTGTGGATATGGAGTTTATTAGCTACGTTTCGTCTTTGGACAGTGGCATTACGCTAGGCTCTGATTACGTCTTGAACTTTCATGGAAAAGTTTTGTGGACTCAGCGTATTTTTGGTGAAGCGGGGTTTGGCTTAAAGAACTATTACTTTGAAAAGAAGTCAGATGGCAGCGGAGCTAAGTTGACTACATTCTTCGGAACAGTCGGACTAGGAGTGAATTTCTAGATTACTAAATGAAAAAGAAGATAACCCTTGTACACCTTTTTTTAATAAATCAACTGGTGACGACCCTCATCTTGCTTTTGGTTATTGGGGTCTATGGGACGCATCTTTTTATTTCTGAACAGCGGGCCATCAAGGAAAGGATGGACCCCGCATTGGACCGCGAGGTCGAACGTCTTAATAATGATCTGACAATTTTAGAGGCCAACGTCTTAAGGCTTAAAGGCGTGGTGGACCTTTTTGAAGTGATGCCGCCTCGTATGAGACTTGAGAAGTTTCGAAGTTTTGCTTCGACGACCATCGCTCCTCACTCGACCCAGTACAATTCGTATTTTGCATTGGGGCCTCGTTTATCAGAAAAATTCTTTGGAAAAAAATCCTACGTTTTTGTGGTCTTCCGTGATCATTCCCTGCTGGGCACGCCGAAATACAATGATCCGAGAAACTTTGTGGCGGAGATATTCCCAAGCTCTAGCTATATGGAAGACAAAGAGGCCAGTTGGTGGCACATGAACGATGGGCACCCTGGAGTGAACTTTTCTGACTTTTATTTTGATAAAGGTTATATGGAGAAGGTCATGTTCAGTACGACCAGCGG
>JAHRXB010000079.1 GCA_019104905.1 Bdellovibrio sp. | reverse complement strand
TCTATTTCTTTTGGAGAGCGCGCCCTCTTTCAATTTGTCTCTAGCCGTGGCACTGAATCAAAATCCAACGTCGTTTTTCAACAATGGCTCGATGATAGCTGCTTGCAGATCTTCGGCTCTGATAAATTTAAAAAACATCTTTTCCATCGCGTTCAGCGTGTCGACAAAAAAGAGGGACACCTCTTCCCTCTGAATGAAATCAGCAATTTTGAAACTCGCCGGATTAATTTCACCTTCCGCTACGTCCCCACCGAACACGTAGTTCCCTTTGCCCGCCTTCCCGACGAGGCCAAAGAAGATGTTCGCGGCTATATGGAAAAACTGGCCGAACACTCCCCCTTCTTCAAAGAGCAGCTCTAGCCCCCTCGCGCGCCGCACTACAAAAAGGTACGGCGTACCTTCGCCCTCGCTAGAGGGCGGTGGGCCAGGTGGCTTTGAGGGTGGGGATGCCTTTTTGGGTTTTGAGACGGACTCGGAGGTTTTGGTTGAGCCAGCGCACGATCATCTCTTGCTCTGACGTGCTCAGTTCGGGGTTGAGAAAACGGAAGTCGAATTGCGACAAGGGCAAACTCAGATTCATCGTCTTTTCTTTTCCCTGCGCATTTTCCACGCGCATTTCAACAGTCACAAAACTTGATTTTTTACTGGGCTCTTGCACCTCGAATTGCACCTTGGAACCGGCATCAAAGAAACCCTTCCATTCCTCATCATTCAATTCCACCTCCAAAGAGTTCTCGGTCATCTTGAACTCTGGAGAATGTGAAAGAATGTAGGCCTGAAAAAGAGTCGTCAACGTGTGCCAATCATAGGGAATCGGCAACGTGCAATGCACCCCTTGAGGCAAGTCCACCACGCGGATATTTTTGCTGTCGATCTTGATTTCTTTGTTCTGCAAAAGCTGCGAATTCAACTCGAACGGAACGGCCGGATCTTGTTGAGTGGCATAGATCAAAACCGGCTGCTCCACTTGTTTATAATACTTCCAAAAGTTATTCAGCCCCCAAAAGTCAGCCCCATCACTCATGCCGGGAGGAAGATGCACACTCGACACATACGACAATCCCCCGTGATAGGTGCGAGCAATTTCAGAAATCGTCTTCGTCAAAAAAGCAAAACTGTCATACGTAACAAGACTGGGAATCTTCTGATCCAACCCGCGCAAACGCTGACGCCCCCAGAAATCCACAAAAGCCGACTTCACGCCCCCTTGAGTGAGACTCTCCATGGTTTTCTTCAAGTCCACCACCGGACACAAGGCCGTGAAGCTATTAATCAAGGCCCCCTGCCTTGGCGAGTTGTACTTATTAAGAAGAGACGAAAACAGCACGCCCTGTCCCCCCAAGCTCACTCCAAAAATGTGCACGCTTCCCACCAACTGCGACAAAGGCTCTGACGGATCCGCGAGAAGACGCGCGACTAAAATATTTTGGATGCCCTCATCATACCCCCCGAATGAGAACTGACTGTTGTTGGCGATGAAATCGGCACTCGACATATTCTCAAGCATCAACACATTAAAAGGCGATTGTTCAAAGAGCATCATCAGCCACGCTCGCTCGGGCTTAAAATCTTCAACGTTCGAAAAAATTCCCAGTCGCAAAATCACCAGAGGGCGACGCTTCATATCCCCCTTCAAACCCAAAAGACCTTTGAGTTTGACGTTCCCAGGAAGATTCACGATCACACGACGAAGAAAAGGATGCTCTTGAGGTGCATACTTCATCGTCATCATGCCCTTCATATTGGCGAAATATCCGTTGTCTCCGGTCTCAATCTCACCTCGGCAGTCTTGGAAATACTTCTGCACCAAGGCGCCCTGCAACTGCGCCGAACTCTGTACCCGCTTGTCCTTCAGGCGATCCGCCCACACGTCATTGGCACAGGCCGCACTCATCAGCTTGGCCTCGCCTCGGGGAGTCCAGCTAAGAAGGCTCTCTAGGATAAAGTTCAGAGGCTCGGGATAACGCCCCGGGCTGTCAGTCATAAGAGGGGACTCTTCAGAGGGGAACGTGATCCTCGAGCTGTTAAACTGTTCCAGAAAGGCTCGTTGAGGACTCACCGCAATAGCGGGAAAGGTCAGAAAAATAAGACTGATAGAGAGAAAACAAGACCGAAGCATAGGCCTCATTGTGGTCAAAAAGAACCACTGAGTCATCACCTTTTTCCGGAGTGACTTTGAGTTTTTACTTCATTAGACTTTTCCAGTCCAATCCGCGAAAAGCGGAGTACATACGTGATCTTAAGGAGACACAAATCATGGAACACAAGATAGAGCCCCTTTATGATGGGCCTCTTTTCAGAAATGCCATTCAGACTCTCGAAGAAGCCTCTAAAATCATCAACTGCGATCCCAACGTTCTTGAACGCTTGAAACGTCCTCGTCGCTGTATCACTGTCTCTGTTCCTGTTCGCATGGACGATTACAGTGTAAAAGTTTTCACGGGATATCGTGTTCAGTACTCTCCCACTTTGGGCCCCTACAAAGGGGGAATCCGTTATCACCAAAACGTCGATCTCTCTGAGGTTGTCGGTCTGGCCGCTTTGATGACTTTCAAAAACTCTGTTTTGGGTCTTCCTTTGGGTGGAGCTAAAGGTGGTATCACCGTCGATCCCACAAAACTTTCTCGCACAGAAAAACAAAATCTGACTCGTCGTTATGCTTCGGAAATTGGACCTTTCGTGGGACCTACGAAAGACATCCCAGCTCCTGACGTGGGCACAGACCCACAAACCATGGCGTGGTTCATGGACACTTACTCGCAAGAGCAAGGTGGCTTTGCACAACCGGGAGTTGTGACCGGAAAACCTGTCGAAATCGGTGGATCTTTAGGACGTAACCATGCCACAGGCCTTGGTGTTGTCTATGTGGCCGAAAAAGCTTTTGAAGTTTGTGGCATGTCCATGAAAGGCGCGTCTGTTGCCATTCAAGGTTTCGGTAACGTGGGTTCTTTCGCGGCGAAGTTTGCGCATGAGCGCGGTGCTCGCATCGTGGCCGTCAGTGATGTTTCTGGTGGTATCTTCAATGGCGACGGCCTAGATATTCCTGAAGTGATGGAATACGTAAAAGCTCACAAATTCTTGAAGGGTTACCCCAAAGCTCAACCTATCAGCAATGAAGAATTGCTTGAAGTGAAGTGTGATGCTCTTTTCCCTTGTGCTCTTGAAAACCAAATCGACACGCACAATGCGGAAAAAATCCAAGCTAAAATCATCGTTGAGGGTGCAAACGGACCTGTGACGAATGCAGCGACAAAAATCCTTACCAAGCGTGGCGTGTTCATCGCTCCCGACGTTATTGCTAACGGCGGCGGCGTGATCGTGTCTTATTTCGAGTGGGTCCAAGACATCATGTCGTTCTTCTGGGACGAAGATGAAGTGAATGGCCGCTTGAAAGGCATCATCACAAAAGCTTTCGATAAGGGTTATAGCCTTTCCAAAGAAAAGAACGTCGACATGAGATCTGCGGCGATGGCCGTTTCCATTCAGCGTCTTGAGAAAGCTATGCTCCTTAGAGGCTTGTACCCAAGATAATGAAACCTTGGCTTCTTTTACCACCCCAGTGGGCTCACGATCTGAGCTCACTGGCTTTACCTCTGTACTCTCTGATTCACGGAAGAAAAACTCCGCACTGGAAAAGTTTCTCTTGGCGTGATCTTCACTTCGCAAATCCCCTGGGAATTGCCGGAGGTGTCGACAAGAATGCAGAGAATCTGAAAGACTGGTGGTCCCTCGGATGTGGCTTTGTTGAAATCGGCACAGTCACTCCCCTTCCTCAGTCCCCCAATCCCGGCAAGATTATGGATCGGGATCTGAAACTTCACGCGATGTGGAACAAGATGGGCTTTCCCAGTGAAGGCGCTGATGAGACTTTTTATAATCTCATGTCTTATGCTCCCAACTATCGCACACCGATTTTTGTGAACATCGGAAAAAACCGTCACACACCCAATAATCAAGCCGTTCAAGACTATCTTACTTTGATTGATAAGTTTCGCCCGTTGGCGGATGCCTATGTTGTGAATATCTCTAGCCCCAACACCAAAGGGCTTCGCGATCTTCAGAACAAAGACAATTTAACTTCTCTTCTTGGGCCCATCATTGACCGCGTCTCTCACTTTGAGCCGACTCCGGTTTTAGTAAAGCTTTCTCCCGATATGGGAGATGAAGCGCTGGCAGAAACAGTTCTTCATTGCCAAGGCTTGGGAATCCATGGGTTCGTGCTAACCAACACGACCTTATCTCGCCCCCCAGGCTGCCACTTCCCCGAAGAAGGGGGCCTCTCGGGTGCGCCTCTGAAAGAACTTTCGCAGCGCGCCCTAAAAATCGCTGTTGAAAGCTTAGGCAAAAAAAGGGAAGGCCTGCTTTTAGTCAGCGTTGGCGGCGTCCTCACTCCAGAAGATGTCTTTGAAAGATTGCAAATGGGCGCAGATCTTGTTCAAATTTACTCTGCCCTTGTGTTTCATGGACCGCATTTTTTCCATGACGTGGCGAGAAGGTATAATGACGGACGGTAGCGCAGTAGAAACAAAACCCAAAAGATCCAAAATCCGTAAAGGACATTGGATTCCTGTCGTCGCGGGTTTTTTGCGCAAAGATGGCAAAATTTTAGTCGGCCAACGCCCCGAAAATAATTCTTTGGCCGGTCAATGGGAATTTCCTGGCGGCAAAATTGAGACAGGAGAAACACCTGAAGAAGCCCTGGCGCGCGAACTCAACGAAGAATTGGGCATTGAGGCCGAAGTGGGCGAACTCAAACTGGCCTGCACTCATTCCTACGGAGATGTAGGGATTCTCATATTATTTTATGAAATCCTCTATTGGAAAGGCGAACCTCGGGCCAAACATCATATGATGTTAGAGTGGATCCATCCGGAAGAACTCAAACATCGTAATATTCCAGAGGCCAATCGCAAGATTCTCCATCGAATATACAAAGCCCTAGGACTTGAATGGCGAAAATAATTTTGGTGAGCAAACATGTGAACGCAACTTCTTGGCAGCTGGCGCAAGCTCTCAAAGCCCAGCAGCACGAAGTGGTTCTGCTCACCAGCCATGGCGAAGTCCCCGAGGATACCAGCGGTATTGAGTTCATGGGTTACTTCAAACGCTGGAGTCTTCTTGAAGGCTTACGCATCATCCCCGGACTTTTTGGACTGCAACCCCAGATTCTGCATATTCTTTTAGAGGACGACAAAATGAATCCGGCGCAAATGGTTCTATCCACTTTCGCCAAGTCTCATCCCACCTGCGTTTTGACGACCTCCCTTTTAAATATTCGATACGGCCTGAGCCGCAGGAACCCCGTTCGCTATTTGATCGAAGAAAGTGACATCATCACTTGTCCTACGGTTGAAACTTTAGGACAGCTTCGCGGCTTGAACGTGCGCTCAACTCGACAAGGGCGCGGTATTTTGCCCCCGGTCTTGGATCTTAAAACAGAGACTGCGGATACCATGAGCGATGAGGATGATGAACGGTTTTTATTCAGTCTGAATCAAGAACCCTACGTCGTCGTCCCTTTTCGGGAAGCTTCCTTTTCGCCCGAATCAGACAGTTTTATCCGCATTCGAGCCTTGGCGCAAAAATACAAAGTCGTGTTATGGGGTTCATACTCTCACTGGTCTTTAAGAGAGCGAAAGAAGTTCGCCGCCTGGATGGACGAGTTCCAATGCGGAAACCACTGGTCCGTGACAGGGTCTTTAAGTCCCTATCTGGGGCGCCTGCTTTTAGAAAAAAGCTCGGCCTTTGTTCTTGCGGGACAAAACTTGAGTCCTGTTGAAATGACGGAGTACTATATGCGGGCCATTCAAAGCCACGCTGTTTTGGTTCTGGATTCCAAGCAGACCAGCGTCCACTCCGACCTTTGGAAGAACACCGTCAACTGTTGGGTGCTGAATCACCATCACTTACAAAGAGACCTTATCAAACTTTTGGCCAAGCCTCACTTGCGCCTTCCAGAGTCCTTATCCGAACAACTGGCAGAAGATCGCCATCTGATCGATTCCTCTTTGAACGAGCTCAATCGTCTGTACAATCGAGCCTTAAATCATTTAAGATAAAACTGGGCATCGACGAGACTCTCAAAATCGCCCAGAAGGATTTATGACCAAAAAGTCCCGGCTTCCGGAAACCCTTAACATCTGCCTGACGTCTCATCGTTTTCCGATTTTAAGTCGCGCGACGGATCATGGATTTCTGTGGCCTATTGCCAAGGGCCTTGCCAAGGAAGGTCACAAGGTCACGGTCTTAGCCGCAAGTTCTCCTCTGAAAAAACCGGAAGTGACCCGTGATGGCGTGCGTGTCTTATTTCTTCACGAAGGCGCAAAAAATCTTTCGCACATGAACTTTCAGATGGCGGTCCGCCAGCGTTTTGCCCAACTTCACAAAGAAGATCCTTTTCATCTTGTTCACAGTATCGATAAATCAGGCTATCGCATCGGCAGTCGCAAAAAAGAATTTCACGTGGCGATGGCCTATGACGTGGAAGCAACTCAGATGTCTCAACTTTTTGCGATCCTCGCCATGAAACAAGACACTCTGGGAAGCATGATCACGACGGCCCTGGCAACGACTTATAAATTTCTCACAACTTATTACGGCGGAGACCGTCGCCTTCTTTCAACAGCCGATGGGATCTTCGTCACCAATCCTCAACAAAGAATTATTCTAGAGCGATACTACCTCTATCCCGACTATCACACCTATACGGTCCCTTACGGAATCGAGTTGGGGGATCTGACTCCAAAAGAAAAGTCCCTGGAGTTAAGAAAGTCCCTGGGCATACCCGAGAACGCTCATGTGGCTGTCTCGATCACAGATATGACGGATGTGCAGGAGCTTTTGCCCCTTTTGAAAGCTTTCGAAAAGGTCGCGATAAAAAAACCAAACAGTTATCTGCTTCTTGTCGGTAACGGCCCTAAGTATAAAGACATCGAATACCAAGTTCTGAACCTGGCCCTCGGAAATCGCGTGGTGATGACGGGCGCGGTTCCTGCCACAGAGCTTGAAGACTACATCGTCTTGGGAGATGTCTTCGTCAACATGGGCTCGCGCACAACAGGTTTTGAACCCTCCACCCTGGAAGCGATGGCTCAAAAGAAGGTCGTTTTAGGTTCGGAAGTGTCCCCGATTGCCAATATTATCGAAGATGGCCGAGATGGGTTTTTACTGCGTCCTGCGGATGTGGAGTCCATGAGCAATCTTTTGGTCGAAATATTCTCAGGAACCATGCCTGCAGACGAGATCGGCGACCGCGCCCGCCAAAAAGTGGTTGATCTGTTCGACACCCCTAAAATGGTCCAGGCGACGCTAGAGGCCTATAGTAAAATCCTACTCAACACCGGCCTGTATAAGAAGCATTGAGTTAAATGCTTGATTTTTGGTGGCCAGGCCCCCGTAGTTCTGTATAATCGGGAGTGTTATCAATACTTTAAGCGGAGCTTGAGGACAGCAGAAGATGACAAAAGCGGATTTGATAAATTTAATCTCTGAAAAAGCCGGCATCACCCGAGTCAAAGCAGAAACTGTGGTAAACACAATTTTTGATTCTATGGTGGAAGCCCTCATGCGTGATGACCGTATTGAAATCCGTGGTTTTGGTTCTTTTGTGAATCGTCAGTATGGAGCCTACAAAGGGCGCAATCCACGCACGGGTGAAATCATCAATGTTGAGGAAAAGAAGCTGCCATTCTTCAAAGTCGGCAAAGAACTAAAAGAAGATATCAATAACGGTCCAAAGAAAAAAGAAGGCTAACAGTTCCCGCCTCTGATCTAGAGAGGTGGCAACCAGCCTCCTCCAGCTCCTGGTGGAACCCCAGGAGTTCCTCGAGGAGGAAAGTTCACCGCACCTTCAGCCGTCGGCTCCCAAGAACCGTCCGCATCCAAACAAGCCACAGATCTTTCATAGTGTCTTTGCAATTGATAAATTAAATCCATTTCGATTTCACGACACAGACGACCACTGCCATCTCGTCCTTCTCGTGTCGTCATCATGTAGCCATAAACTCTATTACGAAAATCCGAACCCTGAAACGCATAGCGCATCAGCAGAGATCCACGTAAAGCCTGACGACCCACCTCTAGAAAAGACAAACGATCGCGCGGCGAAAGGGAGTTGATGATTTCTCGACCGATATGACCACCAATAACTCGTCCGACTTCTCTATAAATGGCCCCCTCAACTCTGTCGTGAGGAGCCCCATTCCACTGAGCTAAAATCCCTTGCGAGAAACAGACTGTAAACACAAGACTGATCGAGAAGTTTCGTAGCATCATGTCTTCTTCCTTAAGGATTTAAATATCCGGGAACTTCCAATTGAATTCCCTTTTTACGTAATACACTCAAAGCTTCTTCCATGCTGTTCATCGGTTGGATCGTCACAAAGCTTCCCTTCCAGAAAACACTTCCAAAGGGAACATCAAAGTCACCGATCTCGGCACGGATGGTTTCAAGAGCGGTATAAACCTTCAAATCGACGTTTCTGTATTTGCGCAACAGTGTCCAAACTTTTTCGTAAAGCTGAATCTCAGGCGCCGGAGTTCCCTTCACACACCAGAAAAGGCCCTTCATAGGAAGACTTCCGTCGGCCATGAAAGGTCCTCCCGTACTATCACCGTTAATCGGTCGGACCCACAAGTTATCCAAAGTAGAGCGACGATCCGCCACCGCGTATGTCGCATACTGATTCAGATTTTTAATGCCGCCATCTTTATATTCCGTACCGGACTCGGCCATCAGCAATTCGCGGGAGTATGGCAAACGATAACCGCGCGCCTGACAGTATGTTTTAGCTTCCGCAAAGGTGTACGCATCATAAACGCCCGTGTCTTCCATGCGTTTTCTGCGTTCCTCATTAATCGGCATTGGCAACCACTTCAAACCTTTGTGAGGAGTGTCCCAATCTTCATAGACATTCTTCTGGAAGAAATCAAAAACCTGCTTCGCCAAATCATCCACAGCTTCAGTCAATTTTCCACGAGAAATAAAATTACGAGTCACACCGTTTTTATTGCCCTGAACATGGAAGGTCAGTTGGAACTTTCCTTTTCCAAGACTTGAGAATGTTCCATAGGCCACGTAATCAATTTGATTCAACATCTCAATGGCGTATGTCACGTTGAGTTCATCTGCAGTGATGGCCTTACCCAGAGGACGTTTGGTTGAAATGCCGCGGATATAGGCTTGCAGAAGATCAGGCTTCGTTCCTTCTGAAATCTGAATTTTTCGTTTATCGTCACGAACGTCATAGCGAATAAAAAGGTCGTCCAAAGCACTTTTAAACTGCTGCTCTAACGAAAAATCAATTCCCACAATATCTTTGGCTTTATGGATGTCATGCACCTGATCGAACATCATTAAAATATTCGCCATGGGTTCCAACATCACTTCAACGACGGCCCCTTTGTCTGCCATCTTTTCAAGACTGGACATCAACGTATTCCAGAAATCATTTCGAACTGAATCACGATCCTGACTCATGGTCTTTTCATATTGACCAAGATCTCCGCCTGGAAAAAATGGAATGCTATGCCACAACGTCGCGATCTTCTTTTTATTATTCTTGAAAGTGTCGTCTTGATACTGCGGCTTACTATCAAAGCCGGGTCCCGTTTTATCCGCGGACTTTTGCTGTGCAAAGCCCTGTGAGGCAATGACGGTCACTCCGACCAATGCCGCTAAAAACGAACGCATACAATACCTCCACAAATAGTGATTCGACCGGGAAATATAAGGGATTGTGAGGAGGACTTCACCTGTTATATTTCTAACAGGGGCTGCGAACCTCAGGGTCCGTCCATTGCTTTTTAAGAGGGAATTGTTAAGTCTTTTGACAGATAAATACTACAGGGTCCCCCAGAAAGCCCTCGGGGCTTCTTAGAAACACTGACAACGCCCTTGGGAGGTCTCTAAGTCTGAACACTTAAAACTCTTCCCCTGATAGGAGATTTCGAATTCCGAAAGAACCCCATCCTTTTCGACATGATAAACCTCAGCCCCGCCAGCAAAAAAACCTCGACGAGCCTCTTCCTGCAAGGTGATGCGACCTTCTTTTTCAAGACTGGCAAGGAAAGTGTCGCTTGGGTTGATGCTTTGCTCTTTGCTTAATGGCAGCGGCACCGGCAGATCGTCCGCATCCACGCCGTAATACTTTAAACGCCGAATCGTGGATTGTTCCCCGGTGCCTTCAATCTCCAGGCGCAAACGGCGTTTTTCCCCACTGGGCAAAACAACATGGGTGTTTTTCCAGTCCAAACTATCCGCCTCGAGATCACCCAATTCCGAACGCACCGACGCCACGACACTTTCAAAATTATTCTCTTTATCATCGCGAAGAGTGTTGTGAATAGAAAGACACGCCCCCAGTTCGCGCAGATGATTTGCCAGGGAAGGTTTGGCTGTTGTCATCGAAGATTCCGTGGCTTGAGCGTCTTGGGCTAAGGATGTTTTTGCGCTCTGCTCTGGGGTGGCTTGAGGAATTGCAGTGCGTATTTCATCCGAAGCCGATGTTTCAACGGGGGGTCCGCTACGCGAGAAAAGCACCGCCGCAGCGATGCTTCCCATAATTAAAAGTACAACAAGGTTTCTTCTATTCATATCGAGGGCACTTGTTCGAACCAGGCTCCGCCATTCCCCAACGTGCCTCCAGGCTGTCATTGGGATTTGAGGAAACATCATTAGCCAATGCCTTCAAGGAATACTCATAAAGAGAGATCTTCTTACCTGGCGCATATTCGATATCCGCACACTTATCCAGATAAGACTTCAGCTTTTTTGCTCTTTGCGCCGAGCTAAAACCAAAACCGCCTCCAGAATCCACCATATCACTCAGTGTGGCTTTAATGCGCTTATCGCGTGACGGTGTTGAGAACGCATCATAGGCGTCACGATCCATGCAATCACCGTCGAGCTTCTTACGATAGTTATTGCCCTTGGTCACAGCTTCAACACGGGCATTGACCAGATTGCAGACGTTCTGAGCTTGTCGATTCAAATTTTCTTCTTTGCTTTCCGAGCGCAGGGCCAATCGACCTTGCACCTCTCGAGTCCAATCCGTGATATTGCGTTGGGTGTTTCGTCCCACATTATCAGAAGAAAAATTCTCTTCCGGTTTCCCCATAGAGAACTGCTCTAAGGAGTAGCCCGGCAATTCCTCTTTCTTTAAAGAGTACTGCTCTGGAGCCATCCAAGCACGCAAACCGGTACTTTGTTCCACGGGCATAAACACCAAACTGGAAGTCGAAATAAGCTTTCTAACCGCTTGAGGCACTGTGGAGCCAATCAAGAAAACGGCCCCCGTGTCTGACACATCTTTAACAAGTTCAGCATGGCCGGGGTCTTCTTGAACAGTTCCGCCAAAAATACGACGGAAGACATTGTCTTTCGTGATACGGGGACGACTCCAAATGGCACCAGGACGAACATAGTCCCTCTTAATAGAGACCGGGTAAGAATCATTGGGCAAAGACTTCGTGCTTGCGACATCTGCCAAGAAAAGCAAAAACTTACGAACACGCTTAAACTCGTCAGCTTCCGAGTCAAAGCGGGACATTTTGTTGGTCAACTTGGAAGACCCTCCGGTGGGATCTTTAATTACAAAGGGAAGTTTATTTTCATAGGCGAAAATGGCCCGTGACATATAAACTGCATCCGCACAGTCCGTCGGAATACCTTGATATTTTCCCACCATGAAGAAGTCTTCATTGAAAGACTGAGAAATCCACTCTGAATACTTTTGTTCCCAGGCCGGGCTCCACGTCTCGGAATCTTCCCAGACCGATGCTGTTGCCGACAGCGATGTCACAAAGCTCACAGCAAAAATGCATCGACGCAAAGCTTTTTTCATGGATCCTCCAAAAAATGGTTCACCTGAAGCTAAGCAGGAAGAGTGCCACACCTTGAACGGATTTCTGACAATAGGTTCGCGCCACAAGGCCCCTGTCCACCGTGGCCTTGTAGAAAAGACAAAGGGTGTTTAAGAATTGGGCGAACGCCACGGGAAAAGTCGCAGCTCTGAAATCTCTGAGATTCCCTCAAAAGCCATGAAAAGGCGCTCTACTCCCAGCGCAATGCCGCCACTGGGAGGCATCCCTGCTTCAAGACAAACAAAGAACTCCTCATCCAATGTGATGGCTTCTTTACTAAGGTCATTCTTCTTTTGCAGATCTTCATTCGAACGCTGTCGCTGAAGAGAGGGATCATTCAATTCATGAAAGGCATTGGCAAGCTCAAGGCCTTTCCAGTACACCTCAAAGCGATCGCCCCATCCGTCATCTGTCAAACGCGCCAAGGCCGCCTGATAGGGAGGATATTTCTCAACAAAAATCAACTCCTCAGGAGGCAACTGCGATTCGATTTTCTCCATGAAAATCAAAAAGAAAAAATCATCGATACTTTCAGCGCTGCGCACGTCAACACCCAGCTTATGAGCCAACGCTTTGAGTTCCTCTTGGGTGGTGGTTGGGAGAAAATCAAAATCACAGTGAATTTTAAAAAGCTCAGCCACGCTATAACTTCGCACTTTTTCTGGACCTGGCAGTCGCAACGCCGAGGCCAGGTGACTGATCAGATTCTGAACATCTTGTTTGATGCTCGTCAGGTTTTCATAAGCGCGATACCACTCCAGCATCAAGAACTCTGGCTGATGTCGTTCGGTGACTTCGCCGTTCCGATAACAATTGGCGATTTCAAAAATCTTTTCCGCCCCCAAGGACAGGGCTTTTTTTAAGTGCAGCTCAGGACTGGTCGGCAAAAAAAGTTTCTTCTGATACGAGCCGACCTTCAGTTGGGTCGCAAATACATCTAAACTGGGCTCCGTGCCAGGACACGCCACCAACGAAGGTGTGCGCAACTCTAAAAAACCCTGCTGCTGAAAAAAGTTTCGTAAGGCCTGAAGATAAAGCGACCACTTTTCAAAAAGATCCTTCTGAAAATGTCGCGGAGGCAAAGATTGCGTTTGCGGAGCCAACAGGCAAATCTCTGCTGCCGACACCACGGCCACCAGATCCCCTTCCTGTAAAAACTCGGAATAAGGAGGGCCCTTTTCAAAATGGATTTTATGGGTTTTCTGATTACGCAGAAGAGTCAGATCTAAAGACTCCCCTTCTTTTTGAATTCGATAAATACGCCCCGCCGCCAAAGAAGAGGATGGCATCGCAGGATAAGGCTTCCAAATGTGATTTAGATAATCGTTTCGTGTCAAAGCTCTGCCACTTTAGCGGCAAAGCCCCTGCTCACGCAAGTTTTCAAGTTGAGAGAGGATGGAATCCATGTCGTTAGCGCCAAAAACCACATCTTCATTAACGTAGATACGGTGTTTCACCCAATAACCTTGATAGATGCCCTCGCTGGCCAAAGCACATACGGGAAGAGTCGGGATTGCCGCCTGAGCCGCCCCCAAGTGAGTTAACATCGCGATAAACATTGTTGTGATTAAAGCCCAAATGATTCTCATAATTCCCGCCTTTTTTTGAACTGGGTCTTTATGACACCAGCCACCTCCTGCCTTTTTATTAAAGCAAAGGCCTTGCCAAGATTTTTTGCCACTACTCCCTGACAAAATTCGTCGGGTATTACTGGACGCGACTTTGGATATTTGGACGTTTCCGAGTTGTTTTTTGAGGTCGCATCCTTTAATGGAAAGGAGTCCCTTGTCGCCCCCCGAGGCGGAGGACATTGAGGAAAGGATCCCGATATGTTTGATTTGCAACACACCCTCAGTTCGCTCAAAAACCAAGCTGACTGGGTCAGTTTACGTCACGTCGCAGAAAAAACTACATTCCGCACGATTCGCGATGAAAAGGCGGATCGCAACAGCATTTCTTTTGATCAAGGGGTCATGGTCGAGGTTTTGATCGAGGGTCATTTTGGTTTTGCGGGAACCAGCGACCTCAGTTCCTCGGGAATTCAAAGAGCCTTTGCCAAAGCGGTTTCCATGGCCAAGTCGGCGGCCGCTCATAAGGTTCATGAATTTTCCCTGGAACATCGCCCGTTGGCGCAGGGATCCTATCGTTCTCCGGTGGTTCAGCCTCTGGATTCTTTTTCCGCCAAAGAAATCACCGATATTTTTATCGACGCCACCAAGGCCATGAAGATCTCTGACAAAATCTTGAGCCGCTCGGCCACAACGATGATCGTTGAAACCTCTTTTCACTCGATCAGTTCTTCGGGCTCAGAAGTGGATCAACACTTTTCAATCGTCAGCACAGACTTTTCCACCACCGCCGGAGCTGGCAGCGAAACCCAAACACGATCTGACAGCGGAGGACTGGCGCGGTGTCTGCAAGTCGGTGCCGAAGTTTTTGATCGGGCCAGTATCTTAGAGCGCTGCCAGCGCATTGCCGAAGAAGCCCTAGAGCTTGTCTCTGCCGACAACTGCCCTGACACGACCATGGATCTTTTGCTCGCGCCCGATCAGATGACTTTGCAAGTTCACGAGTCCATCGGACATCCTTTGGAATATGATCGTATTTTAGGAGACGAAAGAAACTACGCCGGCTGGAGTTTTGTAAAACCCGATGACTTCGGCAAACTTCAATACGGCTCGCCATTGATGAATGTCACTTTTGATCCGACAATTCCTGATGCTTTGGCGTCCTATGCCTTTGATGATTCAGGCCATCAAGCGACCAAAGAGTTTCTGATTCAGAACGGTCTTTTGCTCAAAGGCCTGGGCGGCCTGGAGTCCCAATCTCGCTTAGAGCTTCCCGGCGTTGCCAACTTCCGTTCCGCTTCTTGGAATCGAGCGCCGATTGATCGTATGGCGAACATCAATCTTGAACCTGGAACCTCAAAACTGGAAGATATGATTTCTTCCGTCGAACGTGGTGTTTTCATGATGGCGAATAAATCTTGGTCCATCGACGACTATCGCAACAAGTTTCAATTCGGCTGTGAATACGCAAAACTTATTGAAAATGGCAAACTGACTAAAACACTTAAAAATCCAAACTATCGCGGCACCACCGTGAAGTTCTGGAACAGCCTGAAGGCGGTCAGCGAAAACCGCGAAACCTACGGTTCCCCTTACTGCGGGAAGGGTGAACCCAATCAAGTGATTCGCGTGGGGCACACAACGCCTTACTGCCTGTTTGCGAACGTGGAAGTTTTCGGCGCCTAAGCCTTTGGAGATTTTATGAATTTTACCGAGAATATGAAACAGTCCTTCCATCAAGTTGCGGATTATCTTTTAGGACAACTCAAAAACGGCGAGCAAGCCAACGTGAATCTGAATGCCGAAGAATCGCTGTTTGTGCGTTTTAATGGCAACAAGGTTCGCCAAAACACCCATGTTGAACAGCGCACCCTGGGGCTGCTTTTGCAAAAAGAGGGAAAGACGGCTCACGTCAGTTTTTCTATCACCGGACAAGTCGATGAAGACAAGAAACGCGCCGACTTCTGGCTTTCTCAAGCTCGCAAAGAATGTGATCTTCTGCCGGAAGATCCCTATCAGGTCCCTATCAAAAACAACGGCACGAGTGACAACACCTTCAAAGGAGCTCTGCTGCCTGACGAAGAAGTGATTTCCGCCATCACACGGCCCGCCCAAGGCACCGATCTGGCGGGTCTTTACTGCGGAGGTCCGTTGATCTCTGCCAATAAAAACTCACAAGGACAAAGTCACTGGTTTGCTACAGAGAACTTCTTTATGGATTATTCTCTTTACCATGGCGAAAAGGCGGTGAAGTCGGTTTACGCGGGAACAGAGTGGAACCAAAAGGACTTCGAGGCCAATCTGGCGCTTAGTAAAAATCAACTCAATCTGATGGATCGTCCAAAGAGAACTCTTAAGCCCGGCGCTTACCGCACTTATCTTGCTCCAGGGGCGGTGGCCGAGATGGCTTCGATGCTTTCCTGGGGGGCATTGAGCTTCAATGCCTACAAACAAGGAGGCAGCGCTTTACAGAAGCTGGCTGAAAAAGAAAAGTCTCTTTCAAAATTGCTTTCTCTTCGTGAAAATTACGGCCTGGGGCTGACTCACCGATTCAACTCCTTAGGAGAACTGGCTGACGAAACCCTGGAGTTGATCTCGGCCGGAGAACTCAAAAATTTTATGACCAGCAGTCGTTCTGCGAAAGAATATGGGGTTCCAGGAAATGCTGCAGACTCCTATGAGGCGCCTCGGTCGTTAGAGATCCTCCCTGGCTCTTTAAAAGAACAAGATATTCTTAAAGAATTGGGAACGGGCCTTTATCTTTCCAATCTTCACTACTTGAACTGGTCTGATCGTTTGAACGCCCGCATTACAGGAATGACCCGCTATGCTTGTTTTTGGGTGGAAAATGGCGAGATTATCGCTCCCATCGCCGATTTACGGTTTGATGAGAATCTTTATGACTGTTGGGGGCCGAATCTTTTGGCCATCACTGAATTCCAGGCCGTGGACCCCATGGTTTCCACCTATGAAAGCCGCTCTTTCGGTGGAAAAAAGGTTCCCGGTATGTTAATCAAGGACTTCAAATTCACTCTGTAAGGGAAATCATGATTACTTATATTGTCCACCTGATGGTTCGACACGAAGTTTATACTGAGTACGTTGACTGGCTTAAAAGCGAACACATTCCTGAAATGCTGACGCTGCCAGGATTTATTTCCGCTGAAATGTGCCTGCGTAAAGGGGGCAATATGGAAGCCTCGAGTAAAGACGTTAAAATCATCTATAAACTTAAAGATGAAGAGCACATGAAACTCTACATGACTGAGTACGCGATGAAACTTCGCGAGAAGGGTCTTGAGAAGTTTCCAGGTCAGTTTTCCGCTCAGCGTGAAGTTTGGTTAGAAACTATTAATTTTGAGTCAAAATAAGTCTGGGGGGCTTTCATTTCAGCCCTTCCAGGTGTATGTTAGGTTCGGCAAACAAAGGAGACTCTTGTGGCGACACCCGCATTTCAAAAAATCTTGGAAAATCTGTCTGAAACAAAAGGCGTTCAAAACCTTCTTGAAAATTTCCAAAAGCTCAATGACGAGATCAAAAAGAAAGAGTCTGAACTGAAAAATCGCTTCGACAAACAAAAAGATCAAAAGATCGAGTTGGCCTGGAAGAAATATCAAGAGATCGTGAAGGTTCTTGGAACTTCCGAAGCGAAACTTGAAAAAGAAGTGAACAGCACCATCGCGAAGATCAAAAAATCTGCAGACAGCTTGGAAAAAAACATCGCGGCCTACAAAAAGAAAGCGATCGCGCAAAAAACAAAGCTTGAAAAAACTCTTTTCAAAAAGACGACAAAAAAAGCTTCTGTGAAAAAGACAGCCGCAACTGCAAAACCAAAAGCAGCGACAACAGCCAAGAAAGCGACCAAGAAAACTGTGGCTCGCAAAGCAACTAAAAAAGCGGCTAAAAAGTCTTAAAGCCAGATCTTTAGCAAGGACGAAGAACCCACTGCCTCTCTGGTCGTGGGTTTTTTATTTTCTTTCGGCCAGGTCCAGGGCCCCGAGCGCTGACAGAGCCCTCTCTTTTTGGTATTCATAGAACGATCATGAAGCTCGTAAAAAGCATCTTCAAATATCTTGGTTTCTTCCTTTTCGGAGCTTTCTTTTGCGCCGTTGTCGGCCTCACCGGAATCTCTTACTACACCATCGAACAACTCACCAAAGCGGTCACGCCAGAGCACCCGGTGGGAAAGAAAATTTCTGCGGTCAAAGCGACAAAAACTCTTTCTTCGTCAGAAGACTCCGAAACAAGGACTGACGACGCCGTCAACCCGAACCTCAAAGATCTCACCCGCATTGGGGTGAACTATGTGGAAGAACTAGGGCAATTTGATCAACTGGTCACTGAGCTCTCTCAAAAACCCATGCCCTCACTCTGCACAACCTTGTGCAATCCCATTCGCATGGACCGAGAGCGCCTCAGCAATGAGCGAACCTCGTACTTAACCACCTACTATAAACAAGAAGGCGCTCGCGCCCTGGAAGATCCCTTGTTTCGATTGAGACTTGAAGAGATCGGATTTCTCTCAGAACTCTTCCCGGCCTCCCTGCGCAGTGTGCTTGCCCAGATTGAGCAGACAGCAAAAAACTCTGAACAAAAAACCAACAAGATGACCTTGGCCTTAAAACTGGAACTCGCCGTGCTCAAAGAAATTTCCTCTTTTGGGCTGCGCTGGGATGCTCTAAAGCAAGACACCCACAAACTCAAATTAGTTCGTGACCTCGTTCGCTCCTGCGAGCGCGGAACCCCTCGCAACAAAGTCATATCCGAGTGTCGCTCTCAGCTCGAGGGCATATAAACCAGTCTTAGTTTTTTAGATGCTCCATATAAATATATTTTTATGTATAACGTCGGGCTTTTCCGCGACAGATCCCCATTTCGCCTCGCATTAGCTGATCTGCGCACTTACAAATCTTTCACTCCCCTAGGGGGGTGTGCTAGTCTCGTCGGGTCAATTGAGGTGCTCATGAAAATCGAAGATCTTTCCCCAAAAAATGAATTTATTCCCCGTCATATTGGTCCTACTGATTCTGACATTCACGAGATGTTGAAGACGTTGGGCTTTAACTCTTTAGAGCAAATGGCGGACAAAGTGATTCCGGCGCAAATTCGCAGCCAACATCAATATCAAGATGTCGGTCCTGGAATCTCTGAGTACGGTCTTTTGAACTACTTGAAACAGATGGTCTCAAAAAACAAAGTCTTCAAAAGCTACATCGGCATGGGCTTCCACGACACCATCACGCCGACCGTGATTCAAAGAAACATCTTTGAAAACCCGGTGTGGTACACAGCCTACACGCCTTATCAGCCAGAAATTTCTCAAGGTCGTTTGGAAGCTCTTTTAAATTTCCAAACGATGGTCAGTGATTTGACGGGCATGGAGATTTCCAACGCCTCTTTGCTTGATGAAGGGACTGCGGCCGCCGAAGCGATGTTCATGGCGCACTCTCTTTGTAAGAACAAAGCCAATGCTTTCGTGGTCTCCCCCGACATGCATCCCCACGTGATTGACGTGATGGGCACTCGTGCAGAGCCTTTGGGTTTTGAAATGATCGTGATGGACCCCGCGAAATATGACTTCGCGAAACCCGTCTTCGGCGTTTTCTTCCAATATCCTAACACCCACGGTTTGATCGAAGACTAC
>JAHRXB010000217.1 GCA_019104905.1 Bdellovibrio sp. | reverse complement strand
ATGTTCCTCTCGTTTGCAAGTGGGGCTTACGGAAGAACAAGAAACCTGCATCGGCTGGGTGACCCAAGAAACCCCCACCCGCGATGTGGATAGCTCGATCCAAGTTTTAGTCATTCAAAAAGACCATGTTGTCTCTAAAATATTTAAAGGCGCCCCCTTTACCGAAGTCCCCGAAGCCCACAGTGAAGCTCCGCTTCTTGCACAATATCTTGGCAACGAACCCTTGATGCAAAAGACGGTTTCCCTCGGCGAAGTGCCTCCCATGTGCCTGAACGCCATTATGGCCATCGAAGATGCTCAGTTTTTGGAGCATGGGGGCGTGAGTATCAAGGGCATCCTCAGGGCCGCGTTAAAAAACATAGCGACGGGCCGCAAAGCTCAAGGAGGCAGTACGATCACTCAACAGTTAGTGAAAAACTATTTCCTGACGAGTGAAAAGGCCCTCACCAGAAAATTCAAAGAATTTATCATGTCTATTCTTTTGGAATCTCGATTTACAAAAGATCAGATCATGGAAACCTATATCAATATCATCTACATGGGGCAAAACGGCACCTTTCAGGTTCGCGGTTATGGCTCTGCCGCCCGCTATTACTTCGGAAGAGAGATTTCAGATCTTAACTTGAGTGAATGTTCCTTACTTGCCGCTATCGTAAACAGCCCGGGCCTTTACAATCCCTTCAAAAAGCCAGTCAATGCAGAACGCCGACGCCATCTGGTTCTAGAAAAAATGAAAGCGCTTGATTTCATTTCAGCCGAAGAGGCCGATCAGGCCGATCGAGTTCCACTTCCTGGAGCCCCTCGCTCTTTGGCTTCTGAAACAGCTCCTTACTATCTCGATGCCGTTCGCAAACAACTTCAATCTCTGGGGTTGTCAACGGAAGGACTTCGCATTTATACCGCCTTGGATCTTGAGGCCCAAGAAGTGGCCCAGGAATCCTTGCGCTCCCACCTGGATCAGTTAGAGAAAAATAATAAGTATATTCAAGGCCTCAAAGAAAAAGGCAACAGCCTTGAAGGCAGTATTCTCGTCGGCAACAATAAAACCGGACTGGTGAGTGTCGTTGTCGGAGGCCGAAACTTTCGCATGACACAATTTAATCGCGCCATTGACGGCCATCGCCAAATTGGTTCGATCATGAAACCCTTCGTCTACTTGACAGCTCTTCTCAATGACACGGATGAGGGACAACCCTTCACGCCGATCACCTTACTGAATGACGAAAAATTCACTTACAAGTACGAGGGGCAAGCTTGGTCCCCCGATAACTATGGAAAAAAATATTTTGGCACGGTTCCGATGTTTTACGCCCTCAAAAACTCTTTGAATGCAGCGACGGCCTCGTTAGGTTTGAATGTGGGCCTGGGAAATATCATCGATACCACCCATGCGATGGGTGTCACCTCAGAACTCAAATCTTTCCCGGCGATGACCCTCGGAGCTTTTGAAATGTATCCGCGGGAAGTTCTGCAAAGTTACATGACCATGGCGAACATGGGGGAAAAACAATCCATTTCTTTTGTGCGCAAGGCACTCAATGCTGATGGACAAGAAGTTTTCATTCACGAACCTCACCCCCAACCCTCTATCGATCCCGCAGCTGTCGCGAGCCTCGTTGGCATGATGAAACAAACCGTCCTTTCAGGGACCGCTCGCTCTGTTACTCTCAATGGATTTTTTAATCCTGCTGCGGGAAAAACGGGAACGACCAGCGACAACCGTGATGCGTGGTTTGCCGGCTTCACCCCTTACCTGACAACCGTCGTTTGGGTTGGATACGATAACAACCTTCCACACAAACTGACGGGCTCCAATGGAGCTGTTCCAATCTGGACACAATTCATGAAAACCATCGGCACCCGCTTCCCCGCCGATGACTTTCCGTGGCCTGCGAATACTCAAAAAGTGCTTTTGGACCAAAAGACTTTAGAATCACTGAACGCGTATAAAGAGAATGATCCCTCTCAAGTGGAACTGATCTTTGATTCAGCCAAAGTTCCCAGTGGATTTTGATGTCATTTTTAAAGTTTGATTTCTAAGCCTTCATGGGCGAAGTCCCAAGATACCGCGGGTAAATTGCCATTGTTCTGTGAGGCAAAACGTTCGCGGGATTCATAATACTCGCGAGTTTGTCGCTTCAACTCCAGCACCTGCTCGACGCGAGCACCCGGATCATGATGGGCAAAAAGAATTTTTTGAATGCCTTCACGAAGAGCAATATCCAGCCCCACTTGCGCGGCACTATGCCCCCAGTTCGCTTTTTCCGCTAACTCTGGCAAAGTGTACTGGGCATCGAAATACATCAGATCCACGTTTTGATAAAGAGGAAGATCCTCCCCCAGCTCTTCACGAGTGATTCGAGTTCCCTCTGTGTCCACGCAATGAGCATACGCCTTGCCACCCGTTTCGACCTTGAATCCCCAGCAGGGGTCTGGATGATCTAATTTATAGGGGGTAATGGTAAAGTCATCGAGCTTATAAGCCTTTCGCGGCTCTAAAACATGAAAGATGACTTTAGCCTTCAACGCTTCAAAAGGAACAGGAAAATAAGGGCGCGAAAAGATACCGCGAATCAGCTTTTCCAATTCAGGCTGGACGGCATAGTAATGAACTTCACAGCCCGGGATGAAGTGGGGTGTAAAAAAAGGAAGACCGATCACGTGATCCCAATGGAAGTGGGTCATAAAAATGTGAAAGGGACCTTTGGATCTTCCCGTCGTTCCCGTCATGATTCGTTCGCTTAAATTACGAATTCCGCTGCCGCCATCAATAATTAACTGAGACTTCTGACTTTGAATTTCCACGCACGTGGTGGCCGCCCCATATCCCCCCAAAAGAGGGACTTCCATGTTCTGAATGTACTTTGAAACCTGCGAAGGGTCGCGATACCCCATTGAGAAGAAATTCCGTAAGATTCCTTCGATGTGGTAAGTCCAATCAATCGGCGGTGGAGCTGAGGGTAAAGAGCCTCTTACTCCCCAAAATTTAATAGTAAGCGACATATATCTGACAGAATGACGCGTTTGGAAAGGCGAATCAAACACATATTATATGACCCCGACTTTGTCGCAGCCTATGATCTAAAACAGATAGACCTTAGTAGAGTCTTATTAGTCACACTCCCCCCTGAAGCCGAGCACCATTTGCTTATAATTATTCCTTTTTTTGGAATTTACTTTTGCCTTCGAGGTTTTTTTTGGTAAGCACCTGGGGTTTACTCGCGCTTTTGCTCTAGAAGGTATTGAGATCTGAAGGGTTCATGGTCCAACACCGCCGAGCAATTCACCACGCGTTTCTTAGATAGAGGGAGAGCCTATGATGCTCAGAACAAAACTTCTGGCACTGTCTTTAGTGTCAGGCCTGTCTTTTATTGCGACCTCACCCGCTCAAGCCGGTTGGGAAGCTCTGCAGCCCGCCAACGTGTGGGAGCGAATTCAAAAACAGGTCGCAAAACAACAAATCGGCACAAGCATCAACTTGGTCAGCGCAGAAGTCCTTGATGGTATTTCGACCTCCTTACGCTATCGTATCCAGTCCGAACCCTCTTACATGGATGGATTTTATACTCGCATCGACAAGTATGTTTTGAACTTCGGCCTGAGCCCCGGTGACTTCATCGAAGATCTCGATACTCCTGTGGGCATGCGCATGGATAAGAACTCTGAGATCATCTTCGCTCGCCAGTTTAAAAGCCAAAGCTCCTCTTTGTTGGCCCTCCCCTACACACCTCGAAATCTTCCCTTCACTGCCAAACGAGCTATCGAGCGCCTTGAGCCCGGCGACTTCGTAGCCTTTCAAGGAAGACTCTCCTTTATCATCTCTCTGGGGCACGACGCCCTTAAAGGGTCCTTCCATGCGGGGGCTTCCACTCATGCTCTGATCTCTGGGGACTTCATGGTTCACGTCTTCCGCATGGCTGACAATAAAGTCCGCGTAAAGCTTATTGCGATTCGCGGAAAAGGCATGGGCGCCGGCGCGGGGATTGACCTTTCTCAAGATCTTGAGATTTTCGGCATTAGTCTTATTGATGACAGAATCGAAAAATGGCTTAGCTTCACCCCTCTTGACGTCGCAGCTGGCATTCATAAATACGATGTGGTCATGCTGGATTACGTCTTCAATCTGGACAACCCTCAAGCCGCTCAAGCCTATGACAACTTGATGATTAATAAAGTCCAATTGAAGGACATTAAAATCATCAACCCCACCCTGTCACAAAAAGATCTTACAAAAGAACTCTTAACAGATCTGACGGATGTTGAGGATATCGCCAGAGAGGACGCCTTACGGCAGGCCCAACAGCGCCGCATTGATCGTATTTTCAAGGGCTCGTCAGAGGGTGTCACTCGCGACTCTCGAATCAAGTTCGGTTTGAATCTTTGGAAGTTTGAAGCCGGTCGCGCTTTTGGTGAAAACAAAGTCCTGAGCTATGACAAATACGACCGAGAACAGTATTTCCTTCTTGATACCTTTTCAAAATTCAAAAAGACCAAAATCCTTTTTGGTCTTTTTGGTGAAGAAACATTGCTGACCTCCAATCTTCTTTTCACTGCGGATACACAGTGGAATCCATCTCGCTTCGTCACCTTAACGACCAGCCATGAGATGAGAATGAGAGACGTCAGCGCCAAAGACTTCCAAGAAGCGCAACGTTTGGTTCGGGAAACAATTGGCGACACGGATTACAATAAAATTGATTGGAAAGAGTGGGACTTCTCAAATGGGAAAGTGGTGAATGGCTACTTTAAACAAGAAGTCTTCTTTAATCCCAACGCCTTGAGAGCCTTGCCATACTTATCAGAAGCCAACATCGCTGCTGGATTTGCCAAATACGTTCACGAAAAGGGCCGCCCTCGTTCTCGCCCATTCATCGGCGGCAACAGCCCTAAAGACTACATTTTCTCGTGGATTGCGGCCTTCACCGGCGACATCCGTCGCGTGGCCAACCGACTGTCCATCATCATCAATCCCAAAAAGACCACGCAAGAGCGCTTCGAGGCCTTCCAAGATCTTCAAGAAATTCCAATCTGGAGAGAACGCGGCATCGGCTTCTTGATGTCGTATCTTCCCGAAGATACTCGCGCCGACCTTCTACGTTATGAAATGGTTCTTTCTGCGAAAGGAATGCCGACGGTCAAACACAACTTCGGATTCTTCGCGGAAGAGAAGCTTTATCGCTCGTTGATGTACATCCAGAACGTCATCAACAACAGATCCTTTGATCTTCGTCTTTACACGGATGCTGAGGGTGAGTTCCGCTCAACAGCGACGCCTTCCCCGCTGCAATAAAAGACATCTCTAAAAATACCAAGGGCTCCGAACGGGGCCCTTGATGTTTTAGCTCGGCTTCTTAGGATCTTACGAAAGCCAATAATTCGTCATAGTTTCGCGCATCCGCCAATCCCAAAGAGCGAATGTATCGACGTCGGGCTTCGCCGTGTTCACTGAGAGTTCCCTCTTTAAGGCCCGCCCCCCAACTGAAACGTTCATGTCCCAGTGAGAACAACAAAACATCGGCCATAGTGCGGGCCCAACGTCCATTCCCGTTAGGAAATGGATGAATCCAAACTAAACGGTGATGAAAGCGAGCCGCAATCTCATCCATTGGATAAGTTTCATGAGTAATCCAGTATTGCACGTCAGCCAAAAGCTTGTGAATTTCAGCGGGGATCTGAAACCACTCCACCCCAATCGACTTATTTGAAGTGCGATAGGTCCCAGCCCATTTCCAAACTAGACCGAACATTTTTTTATGCAGTTCACGCAAAAATTTTTCAGTCAGAACATTCTTTCTTTTTCGCAAGAAGGCCCAACTTTCCCCCCGACTGATATTGTCCTGCTCAACAGCATTGAGTTCGCCCTGAGTGGAAATATAAGTCGGAATAAGACCGGCCATTTCATTAAGATTAAGAGGTGTTGCGCCCGGCGGGTATTCAATCTGAAAACTCATGACTTCCCTCTCCACAGTCGGCTGTCTAATTTATTTTTAAGTTCGGTTGCCAACTCTTGCAAATGCAGATTGGTTTCTGACTTGCCGACTTGTTGTTTTTCCAGATCCATGGTGTGCAAGGTTTTGCTGAACAAATCTTT
>JAHRXB010000193.1 GCA_019104905.1 Bdellovibrio sp. | reverse complement strand
TGGGGGGACTGTTCACTTTGAAGTGCGGCTTTCAGCTCCCCCCACCCCAACTTGACAAGATCCTTATGAGAGATTTTTTCTTCAATCACCAACCGGCGATAGACCAGGGTGGGATTGCTCTTTGCCAGACTTTTCATTAATGAGGTGACGGTCATCTTGCTGCCCGCATCGGCCAAGAGCTTATTGACGATCACGATTCCTCGATTCAGACTGACGAACTCATAAGGAAGCTTCAGACCACTATCCATCGCCCAAGCTGTCCACAGCTCCAAAGAAGGACTGACCTCGTGGCCCGCCCGAATTCTTGCGACTTTAGCTTGAACCAAAGATCGGAACTGAGTTTCATTGATCGTATTTTGAGATTGTTCACTGACCTTCCAATAAGCTCGCGCAATCAAATCGGCATTCAGCAGCTCAGTCCCCGCGCCCAACACCATCACCTGACGTTGCATATTCGCAGGGATAACTCCACCCATGCCGAAATCTAAGATATGAAGACGAATTTTAGGGTCCGTGACTTGAAGCATGAAGTTTCCTTGATGCAAATCCGAATGATAAAAACCACTGCCAAACATCACCTCATGAGCCCAGACTCTAGCCATCTCTTCAATCACACCTTTTTTCAACTGAGGCGCGATCTCGGAATACATCGCAACTTCCTTATCCAGCTTTTTCCCGATGACCATCTCTTGGACCATCAAATTTGACTTATGAGCGGATTCATAGATCTCTGGAACGTGAAACTCGATATAATTCTTATACTCAGGCGTCTTCAGAAGAACAGTTTTTTCATAACGGCCCTTGGCGAATTTTTGACGTTGAACGGTGTCCTCTTGGCTTAGCTCTGCCGTGACCGTGGCCGTGATATCATCCACCACCGGCGAAAGCCTTGGTGCTCCCGTTTTACGAAACTCTGGATTGCTATCAAGGATCTGCGCCACTTCGGCCAAGATCTTTTTGTCTTCAGCGACTCGTTGGGAAATTCCGGGCTTAATAAACCGAACCACCACGTCCTTACGCTCGCCGTTGACTAGAATCTTTGCGCGATGAACCTGAGCCATGGTTCCTACACCCAAGGGCTTTTTTTCGAAATAGGTAAACTTATAGTTGCCCTTTTCTTGCTGTAGAATCTCTTCCACTTGATTCCAAGGAACGGGACGAACTGAATTTTCAAGACCTCGAAACACTTCCAACATTTCAGGAGCCAAGTTCGCTTGGCGCGCCACCACCTGCAATAGCTTTTGCAACTGAGGTCCGCTATTTTGAACCATGATCTCAAATTTCTTCATATCACTGACACGAAGATCACCACCCAAGTAAGACGATACTATCAATTTTTTTGACTCGGGACTGAGGCGAGAGAAGTATTCGCTGAACATCGTTTCCATAAAGATTCGCATCGTCGCATCTTGTTGCTGAGCAAAACTGGATTCCGCCATTTTTTCACCCACACGATCGAGTTCTTTCATGCGATCGGCAAGAAGGGTCTCACTTTCACTCAGCATCCACTTTTCTGCAATCTTCTGCCCCTGAGGATCTTGCAACAAGGCCATCACCTGGGCGCCCACCTTTTCAACAGAGACACCTTCAGCGCCCTTTTCCTTTTCAGCCATGAATTTAAGCTGTTCTTGCTGCCACTCTATATATTGATCAATTTGTTTTTGTACCCGTGAACTTTCCGCTTCAAAGATCATCATGGGACGCGGGCCTCGTTTTTCCAAAACTTCCACATCCAACGCCACACTGTGAGTATTGGGCCACTCGCCCTTAAAGAGTTTTAAGAATTGATCGAAGTTTTTCACTTTGACGGTCTGAACGTTCTGACCGAAAACCCCTTGCATATAGGATTTGGCTCTCTCAAGGATTTTCTCTTTTTTTGCTTCTTCTTCACCTTGCGCTAAAAGAGCGTAGGTCAATGCCAGACGTTGTTCAAAAGAAAGATGCAAACCGGTGGCATCAGGGGAGGCCGCCCAGGCGAATCTGCATAACAAAATACACAGGAAGATTCCGATTTTGAACTGTCTCAACATGATACATCCTTAAAGTTTAAACTTCATAGGCAAAAGAATGCACACATCGGACCGGAGTATGAGAAATTTTAAAGGACTTTAAGTGATTAGATTTTTGTCAGGGACGCAAGAGCGGCACTGGCTAAAGAAGGAGGCCCCTAAGCCCCCTCCCCAAAATACCTTTACCAGAGAATCGTCAAAGATGAGGATTTCCCAGACTCATTCCCCTTGCTGTCGAGGGCCGTTACTTCATAGATATAACGAACCCCTTTGGAGATACTCGTATCCGTGTAGGATAACGAGGTCGTTTCCGTTAACTTCACGCCATTGCGATAAATTCTATATTTAGCCACGCCCACATTGTCGGTGGAAGCCGACCAGCTCAAGAGAGTTCGAGCTTTGGTTGTTTTACCAACTTTATAATAATTCAAAGTTGCCACGAAGTTTTGCGGTACTGACGGGGCGGTAACATCCCCCGGATTATAATTGCCAGCATTCAGAGTTCCGGTCCCCGCATCCACGAACATCGGAACATTGTTTGCCGCGTAGAGAGTATTTCCTACTTGAGGATCGACAATCTTAAATGACTTGGCCTGCAGAGCACTTCCTGCAACGTTGTCTTTCAGTGTCAGGTAGAACATTTGCGTATTCAAATCTGTTCCAACCAATGAGGAAATGTCAAAATAGAAGGTTCCTTCTTTTTCAACAGAGGCGCCATCAAAAGCCCAATCCCCACCAACATTCGCAAAAGCAAATGGCACCCAGGTGCTGGTTGGCGACAATTGAGTGTTCGCGGAGGAACCAAATTGCAATGAGATTTGACTTCTCAAGGCATGAGATAAGGTCACTTCCGCCAAGGCCTTGGGTGTCGTCGCTGTGTAGGTCGCAAAATAAACACTGGTTCCTTGAGTTAAAGGAAGGCGTCCCGTCACACTCCAACTAGGCACCGTGGAGGTCGTTCTAAAGGCATCATAGGAAGCCCATGCAAAACCTTTATTGCCCCAGTTTGCCCCCCAAGAGTTGGCAATTTTAAATGCGCCCATTTCTCCGGCTTCAACCAAACCGTTGCCATTGATGTCAGTCCATACGCCGTCGTCATAACCAACAATCGTCATCGCATGACCACCCAAAGTTCCGTTAAGATGGGTCACAATTTTTTCTCCGGCAAAGGGACCACTGCCTACTGTCTTATAAACCCAACTATTAATATAGGTCCCCACCATCACAACGTGACCGTTGAGCAAAATTTGTTTTAGATTGGCCATTCCCGTGTCGGTATTCACTGCCACCGCAGCAAAGGTTGAAAGGCGTGAGTTCAAAGCCCCCTTCCAATGTGTGGAATTCAAACTCCAAGCTTTGAAGTCCGAGTCATAAGGATACTCGACATTCAGCGGAGCCCCGTGCTTGTTCATCACCGCAAAAGCATCAGAAAAGCGAGCTCCGGCATCAACCCCACCGTTAATCAGATTGTAGGTCCACTTCGGAGACAACACCTTCTGACCTGCGGTCTTATTATCGCATCCTAAAGCTAAACAGATTTCATGGCTGGCCAGGTAATAGGTACTTGCAAAAGCCACACAAGAGGACTGATTTCCCTGATTGGCAATGGACGGAAACGCCACCAAAGTCGAATTGTCCACCTGAGCCGGCACGCCGCTTGTCGCCAGAACACCACTGTCTTGAGAGTTGGCGGCACCTCCTGATTCAGTTTCATACTCAGGAAGTCCTTCTTCTTTTTTAAGAGGAGGCAAACCTTGTTTCTTGCGCTCTTGATTGATTCGCCCAAGACCCATATCATTCGGGCGTACTTTTTTAACTTTGTTCTTCTTTAGAATAGCATCTTCTTCAGGCGTCAGATCCTTAAGACCCGTTCGCTCAGAGGCCGCTTGGGCATACGAAATAGAAGAAAGAATCAGTAGAGCCGAAAAAATGGCTCTGAATATACTTGCGGGAGTCTTCATGTTGCTTCTCCAATAGGTTGGTGCATTCCTATCGGAGAAAATCTATAAATCCTCAGAGAAAAGTATCGGACAGGAGTGATCCCACCCCCTTCTTATTCTTGAGTGCGGATTTTCTGTAAAACTCTTAGACAAAACCCCGAGCGAAAGTCGAGGTTACTCCAGAATCTCAAGATGATCACCCTTGCGAAGGACGCCTTCATTTTCAGGAATCCATAAGGTTCCGAAAAAGACCTCATTCCCTTCACGGCGATAGCTTGCCAACGTCTTTAGCGGCTCGGACCCTTCAGGAATTCCGCTTTCTTGATTAATCGTGAGCATAGTGCAACGAGAACACCGCTTTGGTTGAGAGAACACCACGTCCCCCACGCGAATGCGTTTCCAGGTTTCTTCCTCGTAAGCGTTCTGTCCTGAATACAAGACATTCGCACGAAAGCGATCCGCCGTAACAGCCTTCGGAAGGCGTGAATTAAGTTCCTCTAAACTTTTCAGGTTTAAAAGCTGCAAAGGCCGCCCATCAGCAAATCGCACCTCTGGCTTCCATTCCATGGAGTGAGAACGAACCCGGCGTTGCGAATACGGAGCATAACGAACCAACCGACACGGAACCCCTAAGTATTGGGAGATCGCTTGAGAGTATAGATCTGGCTCTAGCGCCGCCTCAAAACTGTCATTCCAAATCTGCACCTTCACTTTTCGCTGAAAGGAACTATTTTTGGATATCTTAAAGAACATCTTCTGAAAGCCTATCGTCAACGACGCGGCTTCGTGAAACACCTCAATGGTCGCCACCTTAGGAACAGTTCTTTGTGAAATAAACTTTCCACTTTCATCAACCAACATCCATTGGCGATCCCCCTCGGGCCCTTCTTGGGTGATCTTCATTTCTTTGAGACTTTGAGATCGTGCGGACTTTATCGGATAAATAAATAGCTCTTCAACTTTCATGAGTCTCATGCTTTCTTTTTGTCCCCATGAAATCAAGAGTAAACTTGAATGCCGCTTGATTTTTATATTTCTCTCTCGCTATACTTTTATTCGCCATACGGCTTATAGGGCTTGTTTGTTGCCAAAACAAATATCGCGGGGCTGATTTTTACCCGAAGTCATTCAGCTCAATTCAAGACATCTCGAAATTTTCTTCTCATTCACGAGAAATGAAATCTCGTGGGCGAGAATTTTGTTTCTAAACCCAGATTTCTTCTCAAAACTAATCTTGGTTTGGTCGAAAGGTCTTCTATGAGCCTGACAAAGAGCTTGCGCCACATTTTGGACAACAGAAAAATCACTGTCGCACAACTCTCCCGTCAATCGGGAGTCCCGGCGAAAACGATCTATCACTGGTTGTCGGGACAGCAGCCTCGAAAGATTGAACATCTTTTTCGCATCTGTGACGTCCTCAATTTATCAATTGAAGAACTCTATGGTCGTTCTAAAAAAAGCCCCACAAAACCTCTTCTAAATAAGGATCTTTTGCTTGGCGAACTTCATGCCGGCGTTTATGAGGTGATTCTGCGCCCCTTAAAAAAGAAGGATGAGGAACCATGAAAAATCTCAAAGAAGCTCTTCTTCTTCCCGCTTTTCTGTTTCTCGGACTTTCGCTGATCCTGTGGAATCTTAAATCTCTGCCCCTTTTGCGAGAACTCCCCTCGCGTTTCCATTTCCAACGGGATCTCATGACTTTTCGCCTCTACGCCCAAGATCTTCTGGAAAATCCCCAGATCTGCCGTCGCACTCTCCAAAACTTCTTCATCTTCTATGATGGACACCCTCAAAAACACCCCGCAATTCCTGAATTTCAAAGTTCCTTCGAGTCATTCCCTCTCACCTCTCAGAAACTCAAGATTAGGAGACTCTGGTTAGAAAAAGCTCAGTCTGAAAATACAGTTTCTAAAGTCGACAACAAGACCTATTCCGTTATGCAAACGCAACTGATCTTGGAGGTCACCAACTCTGAGGGTCACTTCTCTGGATTCGCAAAAATCCCTCTCTCCATCACCACCGGTCCTGAAAGTTCGAAGGAAATTCTGGACTGCGCCTCCGTCCCCCATCCCTAGATCAAAAAAAAAGGGCCTCCTTTAAGGAGACCCTTTCATTTACGCAACAAAGATCTTACTAAATTAGAGTCCTAGTACGTAGCTGAAAATCAGCGGCGCGCAGATAGTCGCATCAGACTCTACGATATAACTTGGCGTCGTTGGTGCCAATTTACCCCAAGTGATCTTTTCATTTGGAATGGCTCCAGAGTAGGATCCATAAGAAGTCGTCGAGTCAGAGATTTGACAGAAATAACTCCACAAAGCAATGTCCTCATGACCCAAATCCTGTTCAAGCATTGGAACAACACAGATTGGGAAGTCGCCAGCAATACCACCGCCGATCTGGAAAAAGCCCACAGGAGCTTTTTTAGATGCGCTCATGTACCACTCAGCCCAAGATTTCATGTACTGAATACCGCTTTTCACAGTATGGATGTTTTTCACATCACCTTTGATGCAGTGACCGGTAAAGATGTTACCCAAAGTAGAGTCTTCCCAACCAGGAACAACCATCGGAAGATTTTTTTCAGCAGCAGCCAGCAACCAAGAGTTTTTAGGATCAATTTGGTAGTACTGCTCAAGCTTGCCAGAAAGAAGAATTTTGTACATGAACTCGTGAGGGAAGTAAGATTCGCCCTTTTGATCCGCATCTTGCCAGTACTCAAGAACGACCTTTTCAATACGACGGATGGCTTCTTCTTCAGGGATGCAAGTGTCAGTTACACGGTTCAAGTGTCTTTCCAAAAGCTTTTGTTCATCCTGAGGAGTCAAATCACGGTAATTAGGAATGCGCTCATAGTGATTGTGCGCCACGAGGTTGAAAACGTCTTCTTCAAGGTTCGCACCTGTGCAAGAAATCGCATGTACTTTCCCTTGGCGAATCATTTCTGCCAAAGAAAGACCCAATTCCGCTGTGGACATGGCACCTGCCAATGTCACCAACATCTGGCCCTTATTTTCGATGTGTTTTTTATATCCTTTAGCCGCATCTTTCAAAGCCGCAGCATTAAAGTGACGATAGTGATGCTCAATAAACTGAGAAATAGGTCCCATTCGAATGCTCCTTAAATCAGAAGCAGGACCTTAGCATGTTTACGTTAAAACTCAAGTGGAGAATGGCCTTTGGGGGCTTTCGCGGCGTTTTTATTCTCGCGGTACCAAAGCACAAAGGTCGCACCGACAAGAGCAAAACCCACCAGAATTATAAACGCAATCATCATAAACCAAGCAAAGACGATCATAATGACTCCTGCGCTTTTGGATTGCGAACACTCGCATAAATTTCATTCACGATGTGAGAGGCCATCGCCAAACCAAAGGAACCTGTCACAAAGCTCGCTGTTCCGTAAATCACATTGCGGTGTTCGCAACTATGAAGATCGTTTTGACCTTGAGGACACACGCATTTAAAGCCCATGCCCTTGTCGTACTTCAACTCTTCTGGCTGCATCGGAACCTCGTCTGAAAACACACAAGGAATTCCAAACTTTTTAGTATCAGGGAAATTGTATTTCTGACGAAGAATCTTGCGAACTTGCGCCGCCATAGGGTCCACGTAGGTCTCACCCAAATCCATCAACTTGATACGAAGTGGATCCATCTTCGCCGCAGATCCCCCCGAAGTAATGACTTTGATTCCCTTTTCACGACACGTCGCCAGCAAGTGCGCCTTCGCCGTTAAGTTATCAATCGCATCCACGATATAGTCGGGCTTATAAGCCAACATCATCTCAGAATTCTGTTCATTATAAAACTCAGGAATCACATTCACGGTCGCCTGAGGATTCACCTTGCGAAGACGCTCGCCCATGATTTCGGCTTTCTTTTTTCCCACCAAACCTTGCAGGGCATGCAACTGACGATTGGCGTTGGTGATGCAGACCTCATCAAAATCTACAACCGTCAACGTTCCAACCCCGGAACGAGCTAAAGATTCCGCCGCCCAGGAACCAACTCCTCCCAAACCAATCACCATAATATGCGTGCCGAAGAGCTTTTTCATCACCTCATCGCCCACCAAACGTCCCATGCGATCGAAACGACGATGCATCACGTATTCAGTCTCTTGAGGTTGCGGCAAATTGTTATCTTGAGCGGTTACGTCCATGGAGTTCCCTCACCCTGTGCGCCAAGCGCGAAAAGTCTTTTAAAATTCCCTGTAGTGATATCTAAAATTTCTAGAGGATCAAGTGATTTTAACTCCCCTATAGTTCTTGCCACCTCCCAGATGCTTTCGGGAGGATTTAAACGCCCCTGATAGGCCGGAGGAGCCTGATCCGGGCTGTCACTTTCAATAAGAAGGTATTCCAAGGGCATTTCTTTCACGGCCTGATGCAGCTTCTGATTATCGGGTCGGCAGACCGGCCCCCCGATCGAAAGATAAAGGCCGCGACTGAGAAAATCCTGCGCTTTTTTTAAACTTCCGTTGAAAGAGTGTACCATGCCTTTTTGTGAGGGAAGCCCCCACAGGTCCATGATCCTGAGGCTTTCCTCGTGGGCCTGCACCAGATGCAAAACCAGGGGCTTGGCCGCCATGTGGGCCAACTCCAACTGCTGCTCAAAAACGCTCATTTGCCGCTCGCGAGAGTCTTTCATAATATGCGGGCGAAAATCCAATCCCGCCTCGCCCAATCCTTGAGCATCCACCAGTTGCGATGCCAATAAATCCAACGCTTCTTCACATTGTTCGTCATCGTGATCCACCACCCAATAAGGGTGAAGACCGAAACAAAGACCGATATGCTGAGGAAAACGGCTTTTGAGCTCTCGCTGGCGTTGCCAGTCTTCGGGCCCCACTCCCCCTTGCATAAAGAAGTGAATTCCCCGCGCACGAGCCTCTTGAATAATAAGTTCCTGCTGGCCCTCCCATCGAGGGTCTGCCAGGTGCCCATGTGCATCGATCCAATAGCCAAATCCAACCATAAGGCTAGGTTATACCCCTATTTCCAGGACTCGAACAAGGTTCAAGTTCCGCCGATATGTTTCAGGTGAAGGAGTCTGTATGAAGCATAAAAGCTTACGTTTGGGTTTTGATGTGACAATGGAGAAAGGTTCCACTTGGAAACCTGTGAAGGTTCAGTATTGGAATCATGAAGGCCACTATGCCAAGTTTAAACCCTCTGCGCCTTTTAAATATATGGCCGACGCACTGGCGGGATTGTCTTTGGTCAAATTGAACCATTACATCAAAAGCCCCGTCGCAACTCCCCACCTTGACTACTCGTTTGCCGTGGATGCGTGGAAAGCCCTGGATCCTCACATCGAGCTTTACGAACGCTCTCACCCCCGCATTCGCGCGTTGCAGGCTCACTTGGCGGTGGTGAATCCAGAGCTTTGTGCAGAGTTTGAAAATCATTTCAATGAACACTTTGAAATGGCGATGAAACCTTGGGGCGTGGACCTGACGGCACTTTGGCCATTGTTAGACACCTTCGCCTGGTTTGAAAACAAAGTGGGCTCGCCTTTGCTTTACAATTTTGGTTTGAATTTTTCTAAACCCTTCACGGAAAAGCTGCACACACTTTATTCTTTCCTTTATCACTTGCGCGGCCTGGTCGCCGTTGATCATAACGCCCATGTTGAAGATCCTTCGCACGAGGGCGTCAAAGTGGACGCGATCACCGACTACTTGCCTCGCGCAGAGTATGTGGTGAATGATGCTCTTCTTTATTGGAATTTTAAAAAATATGCTCAGCCCTATTCAGGCCCTAAAACTCCTGACAGCCGAGTTGAAAAGTTGTTTGTAAATCCGCTCGAGAAAGCCTTCCATAAGTATTCCCACAACGCTTGCCACTTGGTGGACAATTTGCCGCCGAATTTTATTAATTCATTGAATCCTGTCGAGCTTGAAGAAGCTTTCTATTTGGTACAGATGGACTGGTTGCTGGGCTCTCCGGCAGGTTTGTTATTCAAAATCCGTGAAGAAGTGTATGCCCTGCAAAGTGGCTACGAAAAAATCTTCTGGAAGGACGTGGAACCTAAATTCCACAGCAAACCCTTTGCTTTGCACCTTTGCTGCGAAATCAGCGAAGACTACGTCTTTGATAATAAAGCCGCTTAAACAGAAACGACATAAACGAGGAGACTAACCCTCTCCTCGTCCTTCAAAGCCCTTAAAGCTCCTCCCTAATCACAGATATTCGAGTTCCGCAGCAGCCTCTCCCAACGGGAGGGCGTCCGCGAGGACTGTCCGAGAAGATCTGTGATTAGGGAGGAGCTTTAAGGGCTTTGAAGGAACCAGGACGAGGTTTAAGACGCTCTTTCTGCTCTTCTTGCACGAATTTTCTTAAAGATAAAATAAACCAGCAACACCGCTAAGACCGCCAACACGACCAGCT
>JAHRXB010000147.1 GCA_019104905.1 Bdellovibrio sp. | reverse complement strand
CAGTTCAAATTGGAAAAATGAAGTTTTAGGGATGTTGAATGAGTCACGGCAAATGTATGGGAAGAACGTTTTGAGTGAAGCGCGTCTTCATATCATGAAAATGGACTATCCTACGGCTTTTCAGAAGTACAATGTGATTCTGAAGTGGGGGCCTGTCGTTGAAATCTTTGAAGAGGCTTTGTATGAAATGATTCAGTATCACTTCCAGCTTTCGTGGATTTTAACTAACAAAAACCTTTTAAGTGATTTTAAATTGAATCAATTTTTAAAGCGAGAATTCAGCGCGACAAGCACGCTGGAAGAGCGTCAGCAGCTTTCCGCGCAAACGCGACAACAGGCTTTAGGTTATTTAGAGCAGATGAAAAAGAATCTTCCACAAAGTCCCTGGACGGCGAAGGCCACCCAATTGGTTGAGGCCTATCCTATCTTGTAAGCTTATTAAAGCGTTCCAAAAGATCGAGCACCATCATATAAGTGAGTCCCCATAGGGGGGGCTCTCTATCAAGATTCACGGCGGGAAGATAGATGAGTCCCGACTCGCGATCCACTTGATATCGAGTCTGCCGTTCGGGATTTTGAATTTCGCGAATGGGGACCCAGAAGAAGTCGGCGACTTCAGAGGCATCTAAGGTGATGGAAAAATCTCTTTCCGTATAAAATACGAAAGGGCGAATGTAGAAATCTAACAAAGCTCCGGATTTGCGCGCCTGAATATCATCCAAACGTCCCAGAAGCTCCTCAAGGCTCAGATCAATCCCCACTTCTTCTTTGGTTTCGCGCAGAGCTGCGGCAAGATCCGAGGGATCTAGATCCTCCTTGATGCCTCCAGGGAATGCGATGTGCCCGGACCAGCGATCTTCGGGATTGAAGGCGCGTTGAATAAAAGCAATTTCAAGGTTCTCTGGCGAGGTGCCTTTAAGGATGAGCGAGACGCACGCGTAGCGAGAAAGAAGAGAATGCAACTCTCGTGGCGGGACTTGTGAAAAAAGAGGAAGAAGTTGGTCTTTCAAGGTTAGATCCTTACTGCCACAGTCTACCACAAATTTTCTAAGAAGTTCTCAGTTTGAGCTGGCCCTAGATTAGATACAGAAGGACGCAAAAATATTGGCAGGCACTGCCGCCAAGAACAAAAAGATGCCAAATTCCATGGAAGTGTTTTTTCTTCTCATCAAAAAGAAAAAAGCCAATTCCTCCAGTATAAAGCAATCCTCCGAGGGCCAACCAAACAATGGCCGCGGTCGGTAGGGCGGCGGTCAAAGGCCCCATGGCCGCCAAAACCAGCCAACCCATCAAGACATAGATAATCAGCGAAGGTGTGCGTGTGCGATGAGCCAAGGTGAGTTCGTAGATAATTCCAATAAGAGCTAAAGACCAATTAATCCCAAAGAGCCACCAACCCCAAGGCCCTCGCAAAGTGATTAAGGTGAAAGGCGTGTAGGTTCCCGCAATCAGAAGATAGATGGCGATGTGATCTAACTTCTGCAAAATCTTTTTCGTGCGTCCGGGAATACTATGATAGAGGGTTGAAACGGTGTAGAGCAAAACCAACATGCCACCATAGACACTGGTGCTGACTATTTTCCAGATGTCGCCGTGGATACTTGCAAGGGTAATAAGGACTGAAGCGCCCGCGACAGACAGGGCCGCGCCGATAAGATGAGTGATGCTGTTGAAACGCTCGCCGTGGTAAATAACGACCCCCTGTTGAAAAGACTATCACAAAGAGGCTAAGGGGGAGAGTTAGATATTTGTTTTTTTTGAAAATCAAAGTGAATTGAAATCAGTTATTTATCTCAATCTAGGTCTCAATCGGAGGCAAGCCTCCCTGAGTCTTACTAAGGCCCCTGAAGTTATTGTTGGGGAGCAAAGTGCCGCTCAAAAAAATTAACCGAAGTGCCTCAGAGGGGGCTCCTATAAATAAGAGAAGGGGGGGCAAGGATGCGCTTCTTATTAGTCTTAGTGAGTTTTACCAGTTCCATCGCCATGGCCGAGGTTTCCAACTTCAACGAGTTGGTTCGTGAATCAACCCGCCAGGAAAAACGTCTTCATCGCAAGCTGTTACAGGCTATTCAAAATACCCAGGTGGCTATCGCTTATAATGATCGATGGGAGAGCTTGCGGGGAAGTGAGGCCTCACAGAAAAGTCCTCTTTCAGTTCGTTTGGTTCAAGCGGAACAATAAAAAAAGGGGATCTTATGTAGATCCCCTTTTAAGACACGACACTAAATTTTGTGACGGTGGGTGATCAAGCCGTGGGTCGGGTCGTAAGGAGAAACTCCTACCGATACGCGATCTCCAACAACAACTTTGATCTTAAATTTCTTCATCTTTCCACACAGTCTTGCTGTGATCTCGGCGCCATTTTCCAGAGTAATGTGGTAAGTGCCGCCGCCCGAAAGATTGGAAATTTTCCCTTCGATGGTCACTAAATCATCTTTAGCCATCGGAGCCTCCTTTAAAGTGAGAGGCTATTAGTAACGAGGACGTCCGCCTCCGAAACCACCACCACGTGAATTGTTTCTGTTGCCGCCGCCGAAGCCGCCACGGTTTTCACGAGGAGCCATTGGTTTAGCTTCGCTAACGTTCATAGCGCGACCTTGTTGCTCAGTGCCGTTCAATTTTTCGATAGCAGCTTGAGCTTCTGAATCAGAAGACATTTCAACGAATGCGAAACCTTTGCTACGGCCAGAATCGCGATCAGTAACGATGCGAGCTGATTCAACTGTTCCGAATTCAGAGAAAAGATCTACTAGATACTGATCGTCCAAAGAATAAGATAGATTTCCAACGTATAACTTTTTGCCCATGAGTTCCTCCTTAGGATTGGGTGCCGCTAAAGAGAAATGAGCCCTACGCTATTAACTCAAGAGAGACGGATATTGGAAGCCTGGTTTTAGCTTAATTGCCGGGCAATGGCGAGCGAAAACACTAGTTTGAACATTTTCTTGTTCAGATGTCATATACGGCCCCTCAGATGCTATATATTCGACCTGGCCCCTTGGCGAGGTCGAAGAGACCCTCCCGAAAGGCTCCTGGGGGGCTGATTTTCCAGCCTTTGAAGGTAGTGTTGCAGGCTCTTAATGGCGTTTTCAAGAGTTCCCCCGGACAGGACATAAAGCTCTAAACCCAAAGCATAGATAAATACATCCTCCGCGAACTTCTGGAGGCGGGAGGGGAGAAGTTCGCGGAGGGATCGGATGACTTTTTCGTTGTCTTTGGTGCTTTGGTTTTTCTGCGGACTTTGCAGATTCGACATCAATCGCAGTCTGCGGTCGTCCCGGTAGGGTCTTTCTAAGGAGGCCGCCCACACGTCGCACACCAATCTCTTCCAGTTTTTTTGGGGAGGGGCACTGGAAAGTTCATGGTGAAGACGATCTTCCAAAGAGCGCTTACATTCTTTAATTAGATTTTCTTTTGTTTCGAAGTGATGAACCAGCATGCGGGTTGAGGTGTGGAGCTGGCGTGCGATTTCGTTCAACGAAAGATCCCAGCCGCCATGTTTGCGAAAAACCTTCAAGGTCGAATTTAGTATTTCCTTTTTTCTCTCGAGATCCTTGGGTCTTGCCATGATGTCTCCATTTATGAACTAAATAGTACATTAATAATTTTTCGGCACAAGAGATAAAGAAAAAAGGTCTAGGTCAAAATTATTTTTTTTGAGATTTTATTTTTTTGATTTCACAAATCCATTGCCTGAAGCCGGAAAGGGGTGTCACATGGTGAGAACTTGGAGGAGAGCGTGATCAAGCATTTGAAAAAATCAGACTATCGCATCATGCCTTGGAAAAATGGTTTGGGTTCGACGGCTCAGATAGACATTTTTCCGGAAGGAGTTTCCTTTCCGGGTGAAGACTTTCTTTGGCGAGTGAGTTCGGCCACGATCGCTTCGGCGGCGCCTTTTTCAAGATTCGACGGATGTCATCGGATCTTGGTGGTGTGGCGGGGGGCAGGCTTGAGGCTGAATGGACAGGAATTAAAACCCCACATTCCTTATTTTTTTGCCGGAGAAACACCGATTGATTGCGAGCTCTTGGACGGAGAAGTTATTGACCTCGGAGTTATTTATCGTCGGCAGCAGGTCGAAGCCGACATGGTGGTCGGGAGCTTGGCGGCGGGGGATGTTACTCAACTGCAGTTTGAAAAGTCCTCTATCTATTATCTTTTTTGTGCTGAAGGGCGACTTGTTCTGAATAAAAATTGGACCCTAGAGGACGGGGAAACCCTGCAAATCCAAAAGTGCGAGAGCGGGGAATTAAGCACCTCCACCGGCGGGTGTTATTACCTGATCAAACTCCAAATGAAGTGATGTTGGCGCACGGCGCTCTTTGTCTAATGCGCCAGCTCCTCTCTTCCCAAGTTCTAGTATATGTGCTCTAGTTGGGAAATCCAAAAGAGGGGTATCTATGAAAAAAGCGCCGACCAAAGCGATGAAGTCTCCACGCACCCAAGCCATTCACGGCGAGTTCCTGTCAAAGTCCTGGGAGTTCTCTCATCACTTGATCCCCCCTATGACGGCTTCGACAACTTTCCGTCTGGAGTCCTTAGAACGAGGAGCTCAAGGTTTTAGCACATTCGGAGCCCCACAAGATTCCGCAAAACCTATTTGGATCTATGACCGCTTGGAAGAGCCCACAACAAAAATGTTGGAAGACCAATTGGCTCTTTTAGAAAAGGGAGAATGCGCCGTCGCTTTTGGAAGCGGGATGGGGGCGATTGCTTCCACTTTGATGTCGTTGTTGAAAGCGGGGGAAAAAGTTGTCGCCCATAAAACTCTTTATGGTTGCACTTACAGTTTGATCACGAATTGGCTTCCCCGATTTCAGGTGAATCATGAATTGGTGGATATTAACGACCTTAAGGGCTTAGAGAAGCACCTTGCGGATTCCAAAACTCGCGTGATTTATTTTGAAACTGTGTCCAATCCCATCCTGGAGATTGCAGATCTTGAAAAGATCGCAAGCTTGGTGAAAGCGGCCAATAAAAAACGTTCTAAAGAAAATCAAATCTACACCGTTGTGGATAATACTTTTGCCACGCCATGGGCTTTGCGCCCTTTGGAGTGGGGAATTGATTTCGTCATTCAAAGTTTAACAAAAAATATTTCCGGATTTGGAACAGAGATGGGGGGAGCGGTGATCGCCCCGAAATCCTTTGAGAGCATGTTGCGAGTTGCGCGAAAAGATTTTGGTGCCATCATTCATCCCTATTCGGCATGGCATATTTTGGTTTATGGAATTTCCACGCAGGCTATTCGTTTTGAGCAGCAGCAAGAAACGGCCTTGAAGGTTGCAAACTTTTTGGAAAAACATCCTAAAGTCCAAAGCGTCACTTATCCGGGTTTAAAAAGTCATCCTCAGTACAAATTGGCTAAGAAATATCTGAAGTCTCCGGAAGGGCAGTTTGCTCCGGGGACGATGATTTCTTTTCAGCTCAAGGGTGATATGAAAAAGTGCCAGAAGTTCGTCGACGATATTGCGAAGACGTCGTATTCGATCACCTTGGCCGTCAGTTTGGGGCTTACTAAAACGTTGATTGAAGTGCCAGGGTTTATGACCCACTCGGCAATTCCTGATGATCAGAAAGATCATTGCGGGATTGATCCTCGGGCGATTCGTTTAAGCATCGGGCTTGAGAATGCCCAAGACATCATCGAAGATCTTGCTGGGGCATTGAAGAAGGTTTAGTGCTTTTTTGGTGAGTGTCTCAAAATGAGAAAGTTGTTTATACAAACGGCGGGTGTATAAACCTCTGACACTCAAAGGCGCCACGCTCAAGCTGGGGTGGCCTCTATTTTGCTCTATAATTTCTTTATGAAGAAACAAACTGAGACAAAAAACAGAGACAGCAGTGTGTGGAAAGTTCTCACCCAATCCGTATTACTGGGTGTGGCCGTTATATCAGCGAATGCGGCGGGGGGGCGTTGTCCTCCGAATATCGCGACAAGTTCGATTTATTTTGTTCCTCATTTGAAAGACTATTGTAAGACTCCAACTCCGTGTAAGGACTTTAAGAAAGAAGTGAGAATGCAGGGCTCGGGAACTATTCCTGGAAACAAGCTGCTCACGTACAACGGGAAAACCATGTCATTGGGTGATTGCGATACAGCTTTTGGAGCCAGTGGGAAGTGTTTGATTCCTTTTATATCGGTGGCAGCCGATGCTCGCTTTTACAGTATGGGTGACGTTATTCAAATGCCGGGAATGAAAGGAAAAATTATTCCTTTGCCTAATGGGAAAAAGATGGTTCACCCCGGATTTTTCATTGTTCAAGACACGGGTGGCGCCATCCGCGGAAAGAACCGGTTCGACTTTTTCACCGGCTCTTTTGGGGTTGATGACAGTCGAAATGTGTTTGGGATTCAAGGGGCTGCCGATACGCAAATGGCGGACGTGAATGATTGTGTAGAGCGAAAGCAATTTACGGTGGTTCGCCGTGGCAGTGCGAATTATGAGAAGTCACTCCTTGCGATTGAAAATTCATTGTCTAAATCCACCTCTGGAGTCGTGGTCGCGACAGCCAAAGAAAGCACCGGTGGAGGAGTTCGCTAATGCGAAGCCTCCTGTTGGCGGTTCTACTGGCAATGGGCTCTTTTTCAACGGCGGTCGCTGTTGAATCAGAATCATCCACCGAAAGAATTGACATGAAGGGGCCTCCCTTCTGGATGTCTTCCTATGACGAGTTCAATGATCTGCAGCCTTTTCAAAAAGAGTTCTATTTGGAAAAGCTCGCGCCCCAGCTTGCCAAGGTGCCTTCCTTGAAGACGCTGACGCCGGGAAAGCTGAAGGACGCCTCTGAGTGGTATCAAGACTGGGGTGATATTCGCCGTAAGCTCTATGTTGCATGCTCTGGGAAGTCCTTGGAAAAAACGTGCGAGGACATCGCCGAGATTCGCATCGAAACCCTCGATTTGTTAGCCAATCGAAAAGAAGAAAACCGCAAAGCCCTCGAAAGCAAGTCGATCAAATCAAATAAGTCCAAATAGCAGTGTGACATTGCCGCCCGTTAGTGGAAAAATCTTTGTAGAAGCAAGGACCTTTCTTGCAAGGGGCAGTCATGGCAAAAAAAATGGGTTTAGTTTTGTCTGGAGGAGGAGCTCGTGGGGCCTACCAGGTGGGAGTTCTTGCTGCGGTTCAAGAGATCAGCGAGAAATCAGGAATCTTGCCACGTTTCGAATATCTATCAGGAGTCAGTGCCGGCGCCATCAATGCCAGCTCGCTTGCTTCCAACTGTGAAAACTTTAAGAATGCCTCTGAAACTTTAGTGAAGTTGTGGAGTGGAGTGACCATAGATCAGGTTTTTTCAACGGACTCCATCACGATGGGGAAAATTGGATTTCAGTGGATGAGCGAGCTTTCTTTGGGATCATTGACCGGGACAACCCCAGGGCGCTCGTTATTAGAGACGTCTCCGCTGCGTTCGTTGATTCACAACAATATGGACTATGATAAGGTGGCGCAGAACTTTAAGGATGGACACCTGAAGGCCTTGGCGATCACCGCGATTAATTACGCGACGTCATCCACAGTGACCTTTGTTCAAGGCCAAGATCAACTTCCTTCGTGGGATAAAGGACGCAAGCACAGTGAAAGAACGATTATTTCGACCGATCATATTATGGCGTCATCGGCGATCCCTTTGTTGTTTCCGCCAGTGCAGGTGGATGATCGGTTCTTTGGGGATGGAGCGGTTCGAAATCACGCGCCCTGCAGTCCGGCTATTTACTTGGGAGCGGAAAAACTTTTAGTCATTGGAGTTCGTCGCCAGGCAAGCACCGCTTACGAAGAGCGTGCTCATCAAAATATTAAAGCGCCCAGTGTGGCTCGGGTTATTAATACCATTTTAAATGGCGTTTTGCTTGATGCAATCGAACAGGATATTGATCGTCTGCGCCGCTTGAATGACTATGCGATGGCGATTCCGCCGGAACAACATCAGAAGATCGCGCTTCGTCCGTTGGATTATCTCTTTATCTCTCCCTCTGCGGATATTGGAGAAATAGCAGTACAAAAAGCACATAAGCTTCCGCGCATTGTTCGTTATCTTTTAAGAGGATTGGGTTCTTTAGAGGATGCCAGTGAGATCATCAGCTATTTATTATTTGATCCCAGCTTCTGTTCTGATTTAATCGAGATCGGCTATAAAGACGGAATGGCGAAGAAGGAAGAAGTGATTCAACTGCTTCTGAAATAATGGGAGCCCATTCAATGGTGTCTTAAAAGAATCCAACCCACATGGATTTTAATGGATTTTTTTAAACAGGCATTGAACACTCAACAGAGAGGGTTATTCTGAAGGTAACTCTTTGTTGAGGAGGCACCTATGATGAGTTTAGATCTTGTATGGATGATTGGTTTAGGATTTCTTGGCTTTATGCTAATCATGGGCGGAGTGATGATGTTCAAGCCTGAAATCTTGGACAAGTTGCTGACTTAAAATAGCCGAAGCATCTAATCTAGTTGCAAAGCCCTCGACGACATTCGTAAGGGCTTTGTTTTTTAATGACCTCTGCTTTTCCAACCCAATTTGAATAGTTTAATAATTTCCATTTCGGGAACATCGGCTTTCAGGCGGCGAGAAACCTGCAATCCCTCGTCGCAGATTTGTATCGCCATTTCCATAGCCTCTACGGGGCGCAAAGATTTTTTGCCATTGGCTCGACTGGTGATCAGAACGTTCGCCAAAAAATTCAGTTCGCTGAGTTTCTTCTGGAAAAGCTCTTCGTGGGCGTCGCGCAGACCAGACAGATAACTATGAATGCCAGGTTTTTTTTGAGGCCCGGCCAGTTGTTTTGTTTTAAGAGGGGATTCGACTCGAACACCATGAGCTTTCAAAATCTCAAGTAATTCGGAAGAAAGAGGTTTGTATTTCTTAACTTTACCAAGCTTCAGATTTCGAAAATACATTTTACTGATGTGATCTTGTTCGTCGCTGCGTGCGAGGTCCTCTAAAGAAGTTTGTACGATGAGCTTTAAAAAAGCCGCAGCCGAAGAGTTTGCCACGTAGCCCTCTTCCTCACGACGCTCTAGACGTTTGTGAGATACATCACCCTCAAGCTTTTCACTCTCTGTTAAAAGCTCGTACAGCCCATCGTGTTCATCAATTTGCTCGAGGGTGAAGGACTGAAGCCGCAATAGAATGCGATCCAGAATGTCTTGGTGATTTTTTTGCAGACTTATTAATAGATTCGAGATCGCGTCCCAGTGAATAGAAACTTTGGACATAATGACATATCCGGCAAGATCCAGATTAAAAACACTTTCGAGGGCTTTCTCGAGATACTTATTCTTGCTGTACGTATCGTCTTCAGCTTCTTGAGCCATCAGGGCCAGCTCGTCGTCATCAATGGCCAGCACCAGTTCTGACAACACAGAAATTAAAAGATCCTCATCCATTTCCGAGATCTTGTCGGCGGCAAAGTCCGCACCCACCTCAAGAAGAACTTCTAACCACGTTACGAATCGATTCGTATCGATCTTCTCGTCCACTCCGGATTTTGCGCTGAACCAGACATCTTGATCCATGACCTCTTGTAGCTGCTCGGAGGTGATAAGCATGAAAAGCTCTCCGGCGTCTTCCAGGCCGATGCGGTGAATGATTTTTTTAACAATTCCGGCGTCGAGATTTTGAATTTCCTGGATGAGCTGATTGTTTGTAATGAGTTGATTGAGCAGACCCTGGGAATTCGATTTTAATGCAAGAGACTTTGCCACATGCACCTCCAGCTTAATGTTGTGAGGGCTTTCAGGAAAAAGAAAAGGGAAATCTTGTTTGCTAAAAATAAAGGCCCCAAAAACCTTGGATTTTTTGACAAATCTCAGGGGGCGCCGTATATTATTGTGTATAGGGTCACAAGTCTCAACGCGTTTGTCGTCCTCAATGGACTTCTTCAGGCACTTTATTTCCGACATTGTTGTTTTACTCCACACCAGCAAGGATTCTCCATCTTCTTCATGAAGGCAGAGGGATGCCGTACTTTGCCACCCAGGACGGTCTGTCCGTCATGTCTGTTTAACACTTTGGGGGTCAAGATGAGCTTAAAAAGGACTGGGAGCTTTTTATAAGCGGCATTCGTTCTGCAGAAGGAATTCATTAGATGCTTTGAGAAGAGCAGGGAGATGTTATGAAAATTGCCATCGCATTAAGTTTGCTTTTATCAAGCACAACTCTTTTGGCGGACACGGTCCGTCCTGGAGAAAATCTGTACGGTCCGGGTTATGAAATTCTTAATATATCCACCGTCGACAGTAAAGATGGCCAGGGCGAAAAACTACGACGACACGAAATGCTTAATATCTCCTACTGGAATCTTTCGGAGTGTCAGATGAAGAAGGGCTCTTTCGCTCGAAAAGAATATTCGTTGCCTGTTAAAACCGGCGTGCCGATGAGATCAAATACGATTGGTGTTTTAAATCCAGGCGGAGCTTGGGTCAGGGTTGAGAAGACGGTTGGTGAAAAGCCTGCAGTACAACAGAAAGTGGCCTTCGAGTTCACAGTGACACAATGTTACACCGATAAGTCATACGTTCTTACAGAAAGTAACGGCAGAGTTATCACAAAAATTAAGAAATTTATCGGGGCCCCTCTGCGCGAGGCAGACCTCACTTTTAATCAAAGCTACGGGATTGCAACCGGTCATCACATATACCCCCTCGGTTTTACTTTTGAGAGAAAGCAGGCTTTCGCTCTTCAAGATTCTGTCGAGTTGAATTCTCAGATTGAAAAGCAAAGTCTCTTTAATATCATGGCAGAATCTCAAAGATCCTGTGAGATTGCCCGAGAGCAATTCATCAAAGAGAATCAACACCTCTTTTCTCAAAAAGAGAGCAGTGATTGCAGAAATGTTCAGGGAACCCTCCCGGCGATTGCACGCGAGTACAGTGAGTTTTTGGTAAATATTGAGAGCGCTGATCAAGCGTCCCAGAAAGATCTTATTCCGAGATAATATTGAGAAACAGTGACGACTGGATTCATAGTGGGAGAAGAAAGCCATGAAAATCGTAAAGTTCCTAATTCTATCTTCTTGTTTTGTCGGTAACACCGCATTCTGTGATCAACTTTGCGGAACCTGGGGCTGGCCTAAGTATATTATGACCTCGGAAACTACCGTCGAGATCTATACGGACAGTCAGTGGGTTTATTCTCAGATGCGCAAATTCGGCGGTGGCGAGCATGTCTGTGCGGAAGGTGAATATGATATGACCAGAACATTTAAAGCGAAAAGATTGTATCTTAAGAACGGTTATTAGTGTTGATAAAACCGCAGATCTCTTTCTTGCTCGACTTGTAAAGGCAGAGCTTATGAAGCTCCAGCAGTTCTATACTTCCAAGATTCTGATAAGAAAAAAGCCTGCTCAAGAGAAGCAGGCTTTTTTTGATTTTATTAGGCAACGCGTTTGTCGCCTTCAATATACTTTTTCAACTCAACCACTTTGTCGCCGACGTTGTTGTTCTGGCTCTTGATGGTTTCACCTGTCGCGGCGATCTCTTCTGCGGCGGCGGCATTGGCCTGAGAGGATTGATCCAGATGGCTCATGGCCTTATTAATCTGCTCAACACCTGCAAATTGCTCTTGGCTTCCGGCCGCAATATCGCTGTTGATCTCTGAAACCTTTTGAATGGAGGAAACGATCTTGGTGAGCGCTTCGCCGGAAACGTCAGCCACTTGAGAGCTTCGGTCAATCTGTTCAACGCTCAGGTTGATCAGTTGAGAGATTTCCTGAGCAGACTGCGCACTTCTTTGTGCGAGGTTGCGAACCGCTTCGGCGACGACGGCAAAACCTTTTCCTTGTTCCCCAGCGCGAGCGGCTTCCACGGAAGCGTTCAAAGCCAAGAGATTGGTCTGGAAGGCGATGTCGTCAATAACATCAGTGATTTCCTTGATCTTCTTGGAAGAAGCGCCCATCTCTTTGATTTCGACAAAAAGTTTTTTAAGCTCTGTTTCGCCTTGTTGTGCGATTTCACGTGCCTTCAGGGAAAGCTCCGCACCGACTTTGGCATTTTCAGAGTTGAGTTTTACCATGGCGCTAATCTCTTCCAAAGAGGCGACGGTTTCTTCCAGCGACGCGGCTGAGGTTGTCGCTGATTCTGAAAGCTCTGTGCTTGCCAGGGCCAATTGCTCGATGGCGGATTGCACCTCTTCGGTGGACTCATGCAGTGATTTTCCAATGATGGACAGTCTTTTTGCAATTTTATCTCCAAAGATCCAAGAACAAACCAACATCAAGATCAGCGAGCCGATATTCAGGAATAACATAAAGGTTCTAAGTCCGATGGTGGCCTCTTGAACTTCATCTTCGTTTACGCTGGCAGAGACAATCCAGTCCATTTCGGGATAGTGATGGAAGACGGCAAATTTATTCTGGGCTGAATTAGTTTCTTCATTCATCCAACGATAGTGAAGCACGCCATTTTTCTTGGCGACCACATCGCGGAATACGTAATTTCCATCAAGATCGGTTTTGTCGTTAAGATTCTGGCCTTCGATTGAAGGATGCATCACCAAAGTGGCTTTGGAATCTAGGATGTAGAAGTATCCCGTCTTGAGAAGTTTTTTACTTTTTAAGTAGGCCATGATTTTCGGAGAGAAAGTTTCAGATTGGCCCATAAAGAAGGCACCGACGACTTTGCCATTTTCGGTGATGGGTTCATAGGTCGTGATATACCATTGGCCTGCGACCAAAGCGCGACCACTGAATTTGTCCCCTTTAGAGATGGCTTGGACAACAGGAGAGTCATTCGGAATGAATGTTCCCGAAGACAGAGATCCATCTTTTCTTTTCACACTGGTGGCCACACGCAAAAGTCCTTCAGGAACCAGTGCCATAATGCTGACAGCTTGACCGGACTGTTCCGAGAGCTGAAGGGCCAATTCAGGATTTTTATGAAGAGGAAGACCTTTATATATAAAGAGAGGTATCGAGGATTCCTTCTTTTCGTGAGTGATCTGGTTTTCGATAACATCTTTATAGGAATCGCTAGAAACTTGGAGCTCTCGTCGAACTTTGGGGCTCCAATATTCGACAAGCTTTTCTTGTCGTTCGAGGGCATCTTTAATTGATACTTGAATGGCCGACTCGACACTATCAAGTTGGTTCTGCAGATTATCGAGTGTGAGATCATCCAGTATCTTGGAGGAAAATCTAAAGCTGACAACAGCTCCGATTCCCGTAATGAGAAGAGAGATGATTGAGAAAGTTAAGATAAGTTGAAGTTTCAGGCTGATTTTTGTTTTCATGCCTCCTTGTCGGTAAAAGATCTGTCAAATTTAAGCGTAATATTAAAAATATTTAACGATCAGCCCGCGTACTACGAGGAGGTTGTGGGGCCTGCGAGTATTTATCGGGATTTGGACGTGTTGATGATGTCCATCCCGGAATGAAGTTTCGATTATCGAGAGGGCATCAGAACATAATTTACAGCTCCGCACTTCACTGTTCTTTGTAAGCTCGCTCCATCGCCATCATCATAGGATAGAATACCTTGGAGCCCATGCTTTCCGTCCGCGATGGTTAAGGAGAGAGTCTCATCATAGTAGGCTCCGGGGCGCAGTCCTTGGATTTCCAGGGACGTTTCTTTCGAGGTTACGGAAAGGCCTTTGAGATCTTCTTTTGAATACTGAAGGACATTGAGTGAAAGAGCCGGGGAGATTGTAACGAGTTTTACATCCTCGATGGTTCCGTTGTTCACTTCGATATAGATATGGGCTTGGTTTGAGGACTTCACATCTGAACATGTTAAGCGATAGAAGGTCGCTGATTTGAGTGCCGATAAGGTTGGGTACGCCTCAGCTCCTGCAGCCATTGCGCGGCTATTGCTAACGACTTCGGCCAACATTAATAAAGATACAATGAACGTCTTTTTCATACTCAGTCCCCATTGTGTTGTTTATGTCCTGGGGATTTTTAAACTCTTTCAATAGATTATAAAAGGGGATATTTTTTTATTATCTTTACTTCACGATGGACATGACCGACATGAGTTGCCTTGTCCAGTGCCTGCGCGCAGTTCAATTTTTTACTAAATTTCTCCAATGGCGGATCTTATCCCTTTAGCGAAGGTATTCATTTTTGCAGGGTCGTTCAGCAGCTCAGCCCGCAGCTTCGAAGATATCTCCAGTTGAACTCCATTGGTTATGGCTCTATTGACTATATTACAGAGGCTTTCTCCCTTAAAACGACTGCTCGGGAACTCAATGCCGAATCCGAGCTTTTGAAGTACAACTGTTAGCCGCGCGGCAACTATTTTATTCGCACCACCTATAGCAACGGAACTCGCATTATCATCTTTAAACCCATGTATTGAAACGCCCAACGTACTGACTCTCATTAAATCCAATGCTTGCGGCTCATCAAAATGATCACTCGTGATATGTAATTCGAAATTTCCAGCTTTTTTAGTTCCCTCAAATAAATAGAGATTGAGTGAGTTTCTAGCCACAGCACGTGTGATTTCGCTTGTTCCAAATTCAATTCGACCAGCATGAGGCGCAATAATCGTAACCGAGCTACCGACATATTCCTTTACTATTTGAAAATCGACCCCCTCCATTTCCGCTTTTTTAAGCTCCAAAAAATTTTCGTATTTATCACCGGAGGGCGTTGTGAATAACGAAGTACAAGAGCTCTGTCCCGCAAAACTCATTGATGAAATCGAAAAATAAAATATTGTGAAAGCTTTAGCTAGCATCAAGCTATTTTAGCAGTATAAATCAAAATTACGACTGTAGAGTTTTAGACAACATATCAACAATCGTCGCTTCAAAGCCCAATGAATTCGATTCAAGCGAGAACCGATGTGACGCTAAGAAGTCGTTTTCGGCAATTCCGGACATAAAAAAAGCCGACTTATTCAGTCAGCTTTTTTTATGGTGCACCTTAGTATGCGATTTTCGAACTGCAATCCTAGGTGTGTGATCCACAATTACACTATTTATCACAGCAGTTTTTATGAATGATGACTTCTTTTACCTTATAGTCTTTGTCGAGAAGTCCAACAATCTGCCAAGTTTCTCCGTTTGGTTTAGGGTCTTCAAAGATAATATAAGCAGGGTACATATCAGTAAAATAGTAACCGTCTTGTGGTCCCAAGAGTTCCCTAATTTCGAGTCTATTTTTTCCGATGAGGGCTTTTGTCTTAATAATGGAGACCGCCATTTTCGCGCGGTCATTAGTTGGGAGAGATTTAAACTTTTGAGCATCGAAGATTTCAGATCCCCATCTTTTTTCAGCTTGCTTTAGGCTCATGGTTTCGCCACGCCAGAAATGCTTTACTCCGGCAAAAGCGATTCCGCATAGTGCTGCAATAAACAAGGGTATGAAAATATACTTTTTCATATTTATTCCTTTAGTTTGACGATCTCTGATTTCTTTAAACTTCTTTTAAAGGATTCTAGAATGGTCTCGTCAGAAAATTTTTTGTCTTTTATTAATGTTTCGGAATGAAGTATGCCAAGCCTGTTGTTGGAATTGTCCATGGCAAGCTCTTCTTTGGGTTGAAAAGGATCTTGCTCATGTGCATTTAAAATTTTAAGTGCGTAGTCTTTTCCGTATGAGTTTGTTAAAAGTCCTGCCCATACAAAATGCCTGCAAGCATCACTTGCATCATTTGTTTTACTTTTTGCGTATAAACTGTGACAGAGTTCTTCAGCTTTCCAAGAAAGCCGATAGGCGTCTAGAGCCTTGACTGGATCTTCCGCAGCCAAGGCTCTTTCTGCGGAAGTTAATCCTGGATAAAGATCAGATAGCTTAAATATGGTTTCTTTGGCTTGAGATACTTTACAAAACTCATCGCACCTATTTCTGCACATAAAGTCACCCATTCCGATAGGGGCAATTGAGCAGTCAATAAGACAGTCTTTTGTATTCGGTTTAATGTCAGTTTTCTTAAACCAATCTAAACAATCATCGGCAGATGAGGATGAGGCGATTGCTATTATGACTGTCATAAGAAGAAGTCTCAGCATAGGGTTTATCTTCCTTAGAAGATAAGGGTAACGTAGTGTCAGATAATGGAGTAGTGGAATTACTCTCGAACCAGAAGTTGGAAGGCTCAAATCTAATTTACGAGTTGAAGAAGCCGTTTTCGGTGATTTCGGACATAAAAAAAGCCGACTTATTCAGTCAGCTTTTTTATTTGGTGCCCCGCGAGGGACTTGAACCCCCACGCTTGCGCACTAGATCCTAAGTCTAGCGTGTCTGCCAATTTCACCAGCGGGGCACACCTTATTTGCGAATGTCAGTGATAGCTTAAGTCGCTATCGGGTTGCAAGGAAAATTTCACGGTAAAGACCGCGAAATCCTGCGTTGAAGGCCGATTATTTCTCGGCGATCAACTTTTTGTAGTCTGGAGCTCTCATAAGGTTTGCGAGTTCCTTTTCAGTATCCATCTCGATACGAACAAGCCAGCCCTCATTTACGGGGTCGTCGTTCAATACAGAAGGGTCGTCGCCCAAGCTGGTATTCACTTCGATCACAGTGCCTGAAACTGGGGCATAGAGGTCGCTGACGGCCTTTACGGACTCAACAACGCCGAAAGTTTGGCCTTGAGTGATTTTTTGACCTTCTTCTGGAAGCTCCACGTAAACGATTTCGCCAAGAGAGTCTTGTGCAAACTCTGTGATTCCCACAGTGACGATGTTCTCGTCAACTTGAGCCCACTCGTGTTCTTTTGTGTAATAGTAGTCTTCAGGGATGTGAAATGCCATGTTCGGCTCCTTATTTCTGAACAAACGGGGTTTTTACAACCACCGCCTTAACTTTACGACCGCGGATATCGAGAAGGAATTCGCTTCCTTCTTTTACCTGAGCTAAATCGATATAAGCAATACCAATAGGCTCATCCAAGGTCGGAGAATGTGTACCACTAGTTACCTTGCCGATTTCTTTGTTGTCAAAAGAAAACAGGCTGTAACCCTGACGAGGAATGCCCTTCTCAAGCATCTTAAATCCCACAAGATTTCTTGAAAGACCGGCCTCTTTTTTGCCAACGATCAAGTTCTTACCCATAAAGTCTTTTTTGGCAGGTTTAATCACCCAACCAAGACCGGCTTCGTATGGATTCGTCGTGTCATCGATTTCGTGCCCATAAAGAGAATACTTCATTTCTGTGCGGAGGGTGTCGCGGGCGCCCAAGCCAATAGGCATGACTCCCAAGTCTTTTCCTTGCTCAAGCAAAGCCATCCACAAAGCCACAGTGCCGCCGGCCTCCACAAAAACTTCACAGCCTTTTTCGCCGGTATAACCCGTGGTTGCGACCATGATTTTGTGATTTTGGAATTGACCGTGCTGAACAGTGAAAGGCTTCATCTCGCCGACCTTCATTCCAAGCACGCGATGGCAAAGCTCTAAAGCTTTCGGTCCTTGGATGGCGATTTGCCCCCAAAGATCACTTTCATCGGTCATGTCGGCGCCCTTATTGTGTTTCGTCATCCAGGCAAAGTCTTTGTCTTTGTTAGAGGCATTGACGCACACAAGGTAGTCTTCATTCTTTTTCAGGCAATAGACGATGATATCATCGACCAAGCCACCTTGGTCATTGGGAAGCAAAGAGTACTGGGCTTCGCCATCATTCAACTTAGAGACGTCGTTGGTCGTCAACCACTCGAGAGTTTCGAGGGCCTTCGGGCCTTTTACGCGGACTTCTCCCATGTGGGAAACGTCGAAGAGGCCGACGTTTGTGCGCACATTGTTGTGCTCTTCACGAAGACCGATGTATTGAACGGGCATATACCAGCCGGCAAAGTCGACCATGCGGGCGCCCAACTTTTCATGTGTTTCTGCGAGTGGTGTCTTTTTCATGGGCCGAGTGTCCTTTTCCCAAGGCAGACAGTCAAGTCGCTGTGTGCTTGCCCGCAAAAATGGCATCGTGTTATGGATGTGCCTTCATGGTTAAACTCTCTCGCCGTATGCAGCTTATTTACGATCATCTTCTTCCGGGAGAGCCGGTGTGGGACTTCTGTTGTGATCACGGTTACATGGGACTGAATGCCTATGAAAGTGGCTCTTTCCCAGAGGTTCATTTTGTTGATCAAGTGGAGCATATCGTAGGGCAGCTCCAGAGCCGCTTTCAATCTGAGTATTTACGCCCGGATTCGACGTCGCGGGCCTACTTTCACGCATTGCCAGGAGAGGATCTTCAAGAGGTTCTGCGCGGAACTGCCGTGATTGCGGGCGTCGGCGCACACACCATTCATAAAATTGTGGGGTCTTTGTATCGTCGAGAGCTCTTGCTAGTCTCCCGGTTGATTTTGTGTCCACAAAGAGATGAGGAAAAGCTCGTAAAAATGCTGGATTTTGAGCTTCGGGACAACTTCAAGTTGTGTAATGTACATTACGAAGTTGTAGAGCGTGGCCGTGTTCGTAAGTTATTGATATTCGATAAAAATGATTAATTTCTAGAATTAAAATGACGCACCCCGAATGGCATTATTAAAAGTTCGTAAGGTGTGAACAAAATATTGATTAATGGGGGCCCTATACATAAATGTGTCCACATGCAGGAAGTAAATAAAAACTCAGATTTTAGACAGTTTCTTGAAGATGAATTGGCTCGTCGTAGCCAGAACTATCCCCGTTACTCATTGCGTGCGTTCGCCCGCCATTTGGAAGTGGACTCGTCATTCTTGTCCAAGATTCTAAACGGCAAAAGAACTGTCACCATGAGAACTATTCGTATGTTTGGGGAGCGTTTGAACCTCACTCCGGACGAGCTTCTGCGCTTTGGCGAAATCAGCCGTGAAAAGAAGATGAAGCGTAAACTAGAGCGTCTTTTGGAGAGAATGCCCACGGAAGAGCGTGAGCAATCCACCATCACGATCACCGTGGATGAGAATCGTCTGACGGAAGCCAAAGAAAAGATCAAAGCTTTCCGTAAAGAATTAGCTCAGTTCCTTGATGCGGGTGTGGCAGAGGGAAAAACTTATCAAATTTCTGTTTCTCTTTTTCCTGTCGCTGGATTCGGCATTAACGACTAAAGAGTTTTGATCACAAAAAAATGATCTTGAATGAACCGAGCCTCTAGGCTCGGTTTGTTTTTTAGAGCCCATGACAAGCGGGAATAGTCAGCTCCTTAGTCACAGGCTTGATGTTGTCATAGTCATCGGAAAGCTGATACTCGATAGCGACCGTCAATCCGCGAACTTCGCAGCTTTTTAGTTCCATTAAATCATGAGCACCACTGCGATACTCGTAGGCGTTGCGAGCGAAGTCTTTCTTCAAAGACTTACAGACATCATAAAGATTGCCAATGTAACAGGCTTGGATGCTATAGCGGCCTCCCCAGAAAGAAGAGTCCTTAAAAGAGTTGAGCGTGTAAACGATTTCTCCATCTTGAATGATGTCTGTTTTTACGTGCGTTTTCGCAGCCAGAGCTGAAGTCGAAAAAAGAAGAGCAAAGAGTGCGACAATCAGTTTCATAAGAACCTCACTGAAAGCACTCTTATAACAAGCCCCAGAAGGGCTATCAAGGCGGGGCGGCCAGGACCGTGAAATTTCTAGAAGGTGTCTTAATCTTCGACGATTTTTATCTCGCTTTGCACGCGCAGTTCGTTAGAGACCTTCTGGAGGGCCTCGGGCGTTTCAATCAAGGCCCCGCGGGGGATTTCCTGGCGCAACCCTGTTTTGTGCATCCATGCGAGGAACTCTCGTTCAGAGCTGCGACAAATCAACTGGCGGTCTTTGCCTTTTTCTTCCAGGTGGTCACCGACGACACGGGCTAAGTTCGTCATCTTGGGCGGAGCGGTTTTTCGCATCAGAAGATAGCTCATCGTTAAAGTGCGGTTTTTCATAGGGAGCTGTTCTTCCAGCTTTTCAAACCACGCCGGGGCTTGAAAGTGAACTCGGTCATGACACCAATCGTGTTTTGATTGGGTCAATAAAGGGCAAGGGCCTTCGTGAGTGCATGGGGCCCACACGTGATAACCTTGCGCTAAAAGTTTTTGGCGAAGCTCTAAGAGCTTTCGACCATCTTGTTGAGTTGAAGGTTCAACCAACATCAAGGCCTCGCATTGCAAGGCCCACTCAGGAAGAGTGGAAAGCTCCGTCAGCGAGTATGAAAAAACCGCGAGGGTTTTCAGAGGATTTTTAAGTTTGGGCGCACTGAAAGTACGCTGCCATTCTTCGGCTTTGAATTGAGTGAAGAAGGTTTCAATGATCTTTTGAGGTTCCGCCGCACGTTCGATCAGGCGAAACTTGAAAGGATGTACTTCAGAAAGCACCAAGGACGCGGTGGCTAGGCCCGCTCCAAAATCAATCACCTCGTCGAGCCCACGAAAGAAACCACGTGCCTGTGCTTCCGCTGCAATTCGACGCAGGCGAGTGGCATTTAAAGGAAGATAGTAACAGAGATAGGCCACCTGAGCCCAGGTCTCATGCCAGGGCGTTTGATCCTCGGGCTTATGAATGAAGTAGTCCGACAATGCCAGGACACATTTGGCCAAGGCCTTAGAGTCTTGCAGGGAAAGCTTGTAACTTTCCAGGGCCTGAGTCAGGGAGGCTTCAAAAGAGGCGGGATAAGACCATTGTTTTTGCATGATCCGATTTTACAGCGAAGACAAAGCCTTTAGCAAATCGTCCGGCAAAATCTCGTCCATGCAGCGAGGGTCCACGTGATCAGGATCCTGGTGGGGCGGCATGAAGATATGCACTTTTTCTCCACGAGCCGCCCAACGTCGCGGGTGTTGCACACGAACGGGAGAATAGATCCCTAAAACCGGGACCCCGAGGGAAGCTGCTATATGCGCAACCCCGGTGCTGGGGACGATCACGGCTTTGGCGTGTTTTAAAACTGTGAATAGCTCTGCAGGCTTTAATTGGTTTTGCAGGGAAAGAACACGAGAATGGTTTTTAAAATATTCTTTGATCTCGGTAAGCCAAGGTTCATCAGCGGGGGTGCCGGTTAGAACCACTTGCGTGGTCTCGGCGGCCTTTTCAATGAACTCGATATAGCGGGCCGTCGGCCAGTTTAGGGCGGAGCCTGCCATCCCGGGATGCACGACGAGGTAATGCCCTGGTTGCAAGTGATGTTTTTCCAGCAGGGCGAAGTTTGCGGGGGCTTGCAGCTTTAGGACGGGCGTTTTTTCCTGAGTCACTTCTTCTTCGATGGAAAATGCATGAAGCAGAAGATCCAGATTGTAGTCGGCTTCGTGTTGCGTCGCTAGACTGCGACGTTGACGAAGACCGTGATTCAAAAAAAGAAAGCTATGCCACTGGGATTTCACTCCGGCGCGAACAGGAATTTTCTCTGCCCAAAGGGCATAGCTGACCCACCACGGGGCTTGAAAGCTCACAGCAACATCAGGTCGATAGTTGCGAAGAAATATTCTTAAATCTCTTAAGGACTCTTGCCAGTTCTCTTTGGAAAGTTCGAGGTATGTGCGTGGAGGCTCGGCGTGGTCGGGCACAAAACCCAGGCCTTTGGAGATCACCCACTGCACCTCACAGTCTTTTAAAAAAGAAACCTGATCGACACACAAGGTGCAGATCAGGTCGCCAATTTTATCAAGTCTGATAAGAAGAACTTTCTTTTTCATCAAGTTCTATTTTATTTGTACTCTTCAATGGAAGGGCAAGAACAAATCAAGTGTCTGTCTCCGTAAGCGTTGTCAACGCGACCTACGGTCGGCCAGTACTTGTTACCGCGCAACCATTCCACTGGATATACCGCTTCCTCGCGGGAGTAAGGATGATTCCATTCTGGCTTCATCATCATCTGAGCCGTGTGAGGAGAGTTCTTTAAGGCATTGTTCTCTTTGTCCACTTTTCCTGATTCGATCGCAGAGATTTCTTTGCGAATGGTGATCATGGACTCGATGAAACGATCCAATTCTTTTTTGGGCTCAGACTCTGTCGGCTCGATCATCAAGGTCCCCGCAACAGGGAAGCTCATAGTCGGAGCATGGAAGCCATAGTCCATCAAACGTTTTGCAACATCCGTGACGTCAATGCCAGAGACCTTTTTGATGTCACGAACATCGACGATACATTCATGGGCCACCAAGCCGTTTTTGCCTTTGTATAAGACAGGGTAATGAGGTTCGAGCTTCTTAGCGATATAGTTGGCACTCAAGATGCTGACCAAAGTGGCTTTGCGTAAACCTTCTGCTCCCATCATTGTGATGTAGGCCCAAGAGATTGGCAAAATGCTAGCACTTCCCCAAGGAGCTGACGTCGTTGCAGAAATTCCTGTTGCAGGACCGCACTCGGGAACCAAAGAGTGTTTAGGCAAGAAGGGGGCTAAATGTGCTCCGACACCGATCGGGCCAACACCAGGTCCGCCACCACCGTGAGGAATGGCGAAGGTTTTATGCAAGTTCATGTGAGAAACGTCAGGACCGAAAGTTCCCGGGCGACACATGCCAACCAGGGCATTCATGTTCGCGCCGTCCATGTAAACCTGTCCGCCGTTATCGTGGATGATCTTGCAGATCTCTACGATCCCTTCTTCAAACACGCCGTGCGTGGAAGGATAGGTGATCATCAAAGCCGCCAAGTTATCGCGGTGTTGTTCGGCTTTAGCCTTAAGATCCGCGACATCGACGTTTCCATGATCGTCACAGGCAACCACAACGACTTGCATGTTCACAAGTGCTGCGGATGCAGGATTGGTTCCGTGCGCTGAAGAAGGAATCAAACAAATATTGCGGTGACCTTGGCCGCGAGATTGGTGGTACTTGCGAATCACCAAAAGACCTGTGTATTCACCTTGAGAACCCGCATTGGGTTGCAAACTCACGGCCGCAAAGCCTGTGATATCGGATAATTTCTTTTCAAGGTCATGAATCATCTCAATCAAACCTGCAGCTTGAGACGTCGGTGCGAACGGATGAAGTTTGCCGATTTCAGGCCATGACACCGGAACAAGTTCCGTTGTCGCGTTAAGTTTCATCGTGCACGACCCCAGCGGAATCATCGAGTGAGTCAATGTCAGATCTTTGTTTTGCAAAGAGTGGATATAACGAAGCATCTCTGTTTCGCTGTGGTGGGCATTAAACACCATGTGCGAAAGATAAGTCGAAGTGCGAGTCAGATTTGCCGGCAGTTCCACATCTTTCATCGCCTCATCAATAGAGTGAGCCGTGAAGCCGGTCGCAGTCCCTTGATTGAAGGCTGCCCAAATTGTTTGGACGTCTTCAAGGGTTGTTGTTTCGTTTAAAGATAGACCGATCTTGCCACCGCCGAAGTTGCGGAAGTTCATTTCCATTTTTTCAGCTTGGGCCAGAATCGCCGTCGCTTTGTCTGTCGTTACGGTGAGAGTGTCAAAGAAAGGGCCTTTGGCGACAGAGTAGCCCAGCTTTTGCAAGCCTTCGGCTAAAATTCCGGTCAGGCGTTGAATACGTAATGCAATTTTCTTAAGTCCTTGAGGACCGTGGTAAACGGCATACATGGAAGCCATGTTCGCCAAAAGAACCTGCGCGGTACAAATGTTGGAAGTGGCCTTTTCGCGACGGATGTGTTGTTCACGAGTTTGCAAAGCCAAGCGTAAAGCGCTTTTGCCTTGAGAGTCCACGCTGACGCCGACCAAACGACCGGGCATCAAACGTTTGTAGGCGTCTTTCGTCGCCAAGAACGCCGCATGAGGTCCGCCGTAACCGAGAGGCACACCGAATCTTTGTGAGTTCCCGACAACCATGTCAGCTCCCCATTCACCTGGAGGAGTCAGAAGAGTCATCGCCAAAAGATCCGCAGAGGCAGTCACTAGAGCGCCATGATCTTTGTATTTCTTGGCAAGAGCCGAGTAGTCTTCGATCAAACCGTGGGTG
>JAHRXB010000100.1 GCA_019104905.1 Bdellovibrio sp. | reverse complement strand
GTGTCAATTCCATTGGCTTTAAGGGCATCCTTGAAAGATTTTTGAACATTATCTGCGTCCACGTCGCGAAGGAAGTGAAGCTGTATAGCAACAGCCTTCTGATCTTTAAGAGACCCTAAGGCCTCTGCCTCTGATTTTTTGAAGGTTTCTGGTGAGGCGACGAAAAGCTGTCCGACGTAGACTTTCACATTCACGAAGACCACTTTTTTTGCACGCAAACCGGCACCCACGGAACTTAATTTTAGATTTTCACCTTCAATGTTCACAGTCGCTGCTGCGGACAAAGTGACTTTCTCGACCTTTTCTGTATTGCCCTCGGGGGATAAAAGGGCCGCAAATGAATTTGTAGACAAAAGGAGGGTGATAATCGGAGCGATAAGCTTTTTCATGGGGTCCTTTCCTTGCTGATATAGATTTAAGCATTTGCGTGGGACCAATAAATGTCAACGGGGAAAAGTTTTGTTGGCAGTCATTAGGTCAGTACATTAAGCTTTTGATTGTAGATTCATGACCGAAGAGAGAAAAAACTCCCTTTTTAGACAGAAACTGGAACTTCTGATTCTTACCCAGTCAGAGGACGTGCTTGCTCGCGCCAAAGTGGCGATCTCGAACCATTTCATTACCTTTCGCACAGTAAAATTTGAAGATATTCAGAAGGGACATCTGGGAGATCTGCTAAAGGCTCAGTTGATTTTGTTGGCTCAAGAGGAGGCAGAAAGTTTATCTTCTTTTGAGTCTCGAGTGAATGAGGTTTTGCGACTGTTTCCTCGCTCTCGAGTGGTGACGGTGATGGGCCCCAAAGAAAACTTAGAAGGCGCGCAAAATCCACGGGTGAGTCCTTTGTCATCGTTTGAGTTTTTTTCGACCCTGAAGTTTGAATACATATGTCTTTATCGTTGTCGTTCTCAATACTATCAGATTCAAAGCTCAGATTTGTTTTCAATGACCACAATTACTTTTCCTACTTTTATTCAGTTACCTTTAAATCAAAGGTACCTGGCTGTGGCGCATAGTAATACCGTTCTTTCTGATGAGAGATTTCAGCGCATGGCTGCGGCTGAGGGGTTGTTTATCAAAGCCAAAGACAGCGATATGTATTTTCAATATATCAGTAATTATTTTGATATGTCGGGAGCCGGGTTGAAGAAAAGAGCACGAGGACTTTTTTTGAACCTCTGTTATTATTCTTGTTACTTGAATGAAGGTCTTCTCTTTGACTTTGCCTCTAAGTCAGAGGGTCATTGTGCAAGTGTTTATGAGAAGATTAAGAAGCTCGCGGAGGAACTGTTTCAGGTCCTGCGGACCGAAGAAAGCCTCTGGGATGTCTTCCGGGAAACGTTGGATGATGATTTTTCACTGTTTTGGCGTGCACCTTGGATTGCGACCTATGCGACATTGATCGCTGTAAAAAGCGGACAAGGAGACCCGATGACAACTTTGTTGTCGGGGTTGTTGATGGATGTGGGTTTGTACGACCTAGAAGAGGACGTCACTCGGCAGTACCTGCTGTCTAAGGAAAAGAACATTGAAGAAAAGATGCAAAAGAGTTTTGAAAAGCATCCGCTGTTATCTTTGAATCGTTGTCTTATCAAAAAAGTTCCAATGGATGAAAAAGTCAAAAGCGTTTTAGTCTGCACCCACGAAAAAGCGAATGAGAAGGGATTTCCCAATCAAGTTCCTGCCGCACAATTGCCCGTGGAGGCTCAGCTTTTGATGTTTGCTGAAAAGATTGATAAAGGAGTCCTGACAACCATGAAGCAGACGGGAGTAGGGTTTCGTTTTCTTAAAGAGAAGCTGTGGGAGGCGGAAAATACCTCCTTGCAAAACTTCAGTCCCGAATTTCTAAATGCCATTGCTGACGCCCTGATCTAAGGGCAGATCTCTATCAGAGTTCCTAATTCAACGGATGCGAAAATCTCTTCCACTTCAGAACTGGTCACGGCCATGCAGCCTCTGGTCCAATCGCGAGGATGGCGAATGAGTTTTCTTTTGATCCAACTGTTGGGCAGTCCATGAATCATAATGTCCTTGCCCGGGTCTGAGATGCCTTTCTCTTTGGCGCTCCTGAGGTCTCTCGAGTTCGGATAGTTGATACGAAGGCTCAGGTGGTAATCACTGCGTTCGTTTTTCATATCAAAGAAGTAAAGACCCTCCGGGGTTCTCTCATCCCCCTCCATAACTTTGTGACCGACAGGGCGGCCTCCTAAAGCCATGCGGTAAGTGGCCAAAACCTGCTCATCGCGAAGGAGGTGAATCAAGCGTCTTTGCTTATCGACGAGTATGAAGTCAGCCTTAGGACCCCGGGGAAGAAATTCTTCACGATACTTATTGGCAAATTCGACAGTTCGCGGGCATAAGCTGGTTTGCGGTGATTGTTCGAGAGTCTTCTCAAGCATGTCTTTTTCTTGGGGAGTCAGGTATTCATAGCCGTCGCCGCGCTGGAATGAGAACGCGGTGGAGGCACTAAGCAGAATCAGGATGATAGTAAAGCGCATGGCCTTGAAATCGCATGAAATTGTGGCGAGCGCAAGTGACTGTCAGATGACTTATGACACCGGTTGCTATGAGCAGAATCCTTTTGCGCCTCAGAGACGTTTTGCTTTTAATGAGAGGGCTTAATGAGTGATAACAGAGGAGTTAAGAATGCTTAAGAAAATGGCAATCGCGTTTTGTTTGCTTGCGTTCGCAGGACAGGTTGAGGCTAAAGAGTTGACCAATCGCCTTGGTGTTGGCGTAAAGAAAAATACATCACTGGATTTGCCAGAGCTTGCCGCGGTTTATTACCCAGTTTCGGATATCGCTTTTTCTGGAGGTTTGGGGATTGATACGCAGAAAGATTACTCTAAGTTTTCTTTTAATGCAGGAGTTCGTCGTGTTGTTTTCAAAGAAGACAATATGAACTTCTACATGGGGGGCTCTTTAGGGCTTGTCAACTTCGAGACGGCCGGGAAAAAAGAATCTGGGTTTGAGCTGAATGCCCTTTTCGGTGGAGAGTTCTTTTTTACGGGCTTAGATTCATTGGCATTTACCTTTGAGGGTGGGGTCGGTGTGATCTCTGCTGACAATGTTCGCTTTAGAACTATTGCTGACGGTCCTTTCAACGCTGGTATTGTTTTTTACTTCTAACATAAAGGAAATATGAAAATGAAAAAGGTTATTCATACTGACAACGCGCCTAAAGCCGTAGGTCCTTATTCTCAAGCTGTGCAAATGGGTGATTTTCTCTTCTGCTCTGGGCAAATTTCTATTGATCCCAAAACCAATGAAGTCTTCACTGGCGACATCAAAACTCAAACTGAGATGGTGATGAAGAATATTGACGCTGTCTTGGCGGCGGCAGGTTTGAATTATTCTCATATCATTAAAACCACGATCTTCCTGACAAGCATGAACGATTTTGCGACTGTCAATGAGATCTACGCGAAGGCATTTAAAGAGGCCCCTCCTGCTCGATCAACAGTGGCGGTTGCGGGACTTCCTAAAGGTGTGAACGTGGAGATCGAAGTCATTGCGCATCGCTAAGTCCCTTTTGCGGTCTCGTTCTTTTTGGATTCTTCTGATTTTCAGTGGAGTGGTTGTCTTTCGTTTTTACGATGAGTACAAAAAAGTCCAAAGCGAGACCGTGCAGTCCTGGATGAAAACACCGACGGCTGATTGTGCGGTGGTTTTAACTGGGGGGGCGGGGCGAGTGCGAGAGGGGTTTGATCTCCTGGCGAATCAAAACGTCAAAAAGCTGATTATCTCTGGAGTCTACTCCAACGCACGACTTCGCGAGATTATGCCGGTGTGGTCCTTTTACGGGAACCTCACGGAAAATGATGTGGTGTTGGATCGTCGTTCTGAAACCACCTATGGGAATGCCCAGCAAAGTCTTCCTATTGTTGAGGCCTTAAAGTGCCGAGATATCCTGTTAGTGACGTCAAGACTGCATATGTATCGCTCTTATCGAACCTTCCGAGCGACATTTCCTGAGAATATCTACATTCAAAAACATGCGATCATCGGGGGGCGCTACGAGTCTTCAGTCTGGGAAACGGGATTTGAAGCCTTGAAGTCTCTTTTTTACTCCTTCTGGGCCTACTAAAACAGGACCTTCATCTAAGTGTTTTTTGTGCAATAAATCCGATAAGTCCTTAGAGAAATCGAGGGACAATCATGACTTCTTTGCTGGCGCAAATTGACTCGCTAGGCAGATTTGTTACGAAGAATGTGGAGTACACAATACGTGTTCTCTTGATGGTCTATCTTTCTCTTCGTGCCACCGTTCTGGATAAGGCTCAGGGCTTCCGTCAGATTGTTGGAGTTATTTCTGCGCAAATCTATTTTACGGGTTGGCAGGCGTTACCTTTGATTTCGGTTTTGGCCTTGGGGGTCGGAGCCGTGATGATCCTTCAATCTCTGTCGAATCTTTCTTTGCTGGGTGGGACCCAGATGATCGGAAACTTCCTCATTGTGATGATCTTGCGTGAAGCGGGGCCCTTGATGGTGGCTCTGGTTGTGATCGCTCGCTCGGGAACTGCCGTCGCCTCGGAGGTCGGGAACATGCGGGCCAATCGTGAGATTGAGGCTTTGGAAAGCATGGGAATCAACCCGATGAGTTTTATCGTTTTTCCTCGGGTGGTTGGCGGAATTATCAGTGTTTTAGCTTTGGCATTTTATTTCAACTTGATTGCATTGATCGGTGGGTTTCTTGTAACTCGCTTTTTACAAGATATGCCGATGGCATTTTATACGGACTCTTTGATGAAGGCCGTTGCTAAAGAGGATGCTTTGATCTTTCTTTTGAAGAACGGCTTTAGTGGAATGATTATATTTGTTGTCTCCTGCTATCAGGGGTTGTCGGTGAAACGCAGTCCCCATGAGGTCCCACAGGTAACCACCCAAGCCGTGGTGAACAGTATCATCTTTGTGGTGGTCTTTAATCTTATTGTTTCAGCTTTATTTTATTTAAATCAACTTCGCAGTTTAGGGGTGGTCTAATGAAAATCGAGAGTCTTAAATTTGAAGGTGTTTCGTTCACTCATGAAGGACAAGATCCGATTGTACAAAATGTTGAATTTGATTTCCCTATGAACGAGATCTTATGGGTCAAGGCCGAAGAAGGGGCGGGGAAAAGTTCTTTGCTTCAGATTCTGGCTGGCCTGCAGATTCCTCAGTCCGGTAAGTATCTCATCAATGGCGAAAATGTCGTGGAAATGTCCTTTGAGGAGTTTTTGCCTTATCGACTTGAAATTGGTTATTCATTTGATTACGGCGGACTTATCAACAATCGTTCTTTGCATGACAATTTGATGCTGCCTCTTTTGTATCACAAGGTTGTTTCCCCTGAAGAAGCCAAACTTCGCGTGGATGCCATGTTTAAAGAGTTCGGTGTAGAGAAATTCGCGCATGAAAGACCGGCGCACGTTCCTGGGCGCGTACGTAAGTTGGCGTGTTTGATGCGTTCTGTAGTGATGCGTCCTCAGATGTTGCTCTTAGATGATCCGAGTGTGGGTTTAGGGCAGGATAGTATTTATTCTTTTGTGGACCACATCCATCGTCTTCGTAAAGAAGGTTACCTTAAACATATTTTCGTCAGCTCTTATGATGAAAAGTTTATGAATCATTTCGACTATCAAATTATTCACTTGGATGAAGGGCAGCTTTATTATCAAGCTGTGGATCCTGAGAAAAGAGTTGTTCATCTATGATGAAAGTGAAATTAAGCAAATTTGAACGAGTGGCGGGATTTTTTATCCTGTTTGCGATCATCGGAGTCATTTTAACCGGGCTCAGTGCTGCTATCAAACAGGGCTGGTTTGAGCCCAAAGTTCGTTATACGACGACGTTTGAGAATGCGGATGGAATTCATCAAGGCACCTTGGTGCAGATTTCCGGTCTTCGTGCGGGCGCTGTTGAAACTGTGGAGCTTGAAAGCGACAATCGAATTCGCGTGGGATTCTATATTTTGGGTAAGTTTGAAAATAGAATTCGTGAAAACAGCACTGTGCAGTTAGTCCGTCCTTTCATTATCGGTGAAAGGGTCCTGGATCTTTCGGTGGGGAGCGAGCAGTTCAGTTTGCTGCCTCCGCAAAGTTCGATTAAGTCTTTGGAGACGGTGGATCTGATGTCCTTGATGAGCGGTAAGAACATGAATTCTTATCTGACAAAATTGGGTGGAATTCTTGAGAGTATGCAGGTCATTATGGATGCTTTCGCCGATAAAAGTCGTGCGGAAAGCATGGTGCGGGTTATCGATCGCCTGGATCCTTTGGTGAAGAATTT
>JAHRXB010000062.1 GCA_019104905.1 Bdellovibrio sp. | reverse complement strand
GAAAAACCTTTGACCCCTTGAGCCGCAGCTCTTGTGGTCTTATGCGGTATTAGCCAATCTTTCGACTGGTTATCCCCCACTCTAAGGCAGATTATCCACGCGTTACTCACCCGTGCGCCACTAGTACTCACCCGAAAGCTTTCCCCGTTCGACTTGCATGTATTAGGCACGCCGCCAGCGTTTGTTCTGAGCCAGAATCAAACTCTCCAGTTATAATTCTGTTTCTCATCCAAACACTAGCTTTTACGCTATTGTTTGTTCGAATTTATTTTTTGAAATTGTGATAACTAATTACTCAGTTATCAAAGAGCCCAAAAATCTATCATTCTAGCTATTCAGTTTTCAAAGAGCGAATCTTGCTCGTCGTTAATATTTCGTAGCGACGAGGTAGAGGTTTTATCGAAAGCTTGAAGCCTTGTCAATACCCTCTCAAACATTTTTTCGAAAAATTTTAAAAATAAATTCTTTCGAAAAAATCCTCGCAATCAGCCCCTATGGAGCAACCCCATCCTTACATTTGAATACAAATCAAATAGTTAGGCTTAGAATCTGTTTGGCGACCAAACGTATCGGCGAAGGAAGCACGATTTATAAGGGCAAAGTGGCCATAGCGCAAGTTTTTTTATTTGCTTAGTAGCTCAGCGCGCACTGGAGGCTGATTTGCTATGCTTATAAGCATAATGGTGGTTTTCCATGTAAGACTTCCAGCAAATGCCGCCTTTGTAGGCAAAAAATCCCAAAACGGCCCCAGGCAACCAAGTCAATATCCCCACCAACCCTATTTTTTCCCTGGAACCTCTTGCCCACTTTGCGCCTCATCCAGCAATTCCCCGTGATAATGCAGAATAACACTTCCACCCCTCAACAAAGGAATCGCCTTATCAGCGACAGAAAGGGATACAGCTGGACAGCCCCAACTCACCCCTAGGCGTCCGCGGGGCTTTTTCGTGACAGGATCGATCGAGCTGATGAAGTCCTCGCTGGCGTACCAAGCCCCATGCATAACAATATCTCTATTGTATGCCTGATCGTTTGAACGCTGCAGACCATACATTCTCAGCGTCTTACCATATGACCCTTGATACACTTCTCCGGTTAGATAGAACCCCAGAGACGTCTGACGGGAGTCTTTTCTATTGCTAAATCTATACGCGTAATCACTGCGACCACTTCCCACGCCATGAGACGTGTAGTATTTCTCAACAGAACCCGTGCGAAGATTGATAAGATAGAAACGTTTTTTTGTCGAAGGCACAGAGTAGTCGACAATGGCCACATACTGAGGATTTCCTAGAAGGACTTTTTTAGAGCTGCGATTGCGTTTATCTTCATCGCAAGGCTTTACATCTTCAGGATCTTTCCCGTCACACGTATAAGTGTCTTGATTGAAACTGCGCCCCTTATTTTCATAAAGAAACTTTGTCATTCTAGAGAGAGCATCTGCCGGCACACCTTGAGAGAGAATCTTTTTGGCAATCAGAGTGGAGGATTCCGCGGTGGCCTTAAGGGACACACCAACCGTGGCAAGACCTAGAATGAAAGCTAATAATAAACGCATAGGATTCCTCCGACTCAACGAACTATATAGTCCCTTGAGCGCAAGAAGGAAACTGTCAGGATATTTGACATAAAAAAAAGACACGCACCCCAGGCTATAGCTTCGGGCGATGACCGTAATAACTCCAAAACTTAGGAAGACACAGAGCCGTCGCAATGACTGCAAAAGCACAGATGATGCCTCCTCCGCTAATACTCACTGGAACAGAGTACTTTGCGGCCATCCAGCCTGCCCGAGCGTTCCCCAAAAGAGGGCCCGACATGTAGGAAATCATTTCGATACCGGAGAGGCGCCCTCGCAATTCATTGGGAACGGTCTCATTCCAGATAATGCCGCGAAAAAGACCGCTCATCATGTCCGCGGCCCCCGCCAACCCCAGAAACAGAAGAGCCAACCAAAGCTGTTCGGAATATCCAACTCCAACAATAAACACCGCCCACAACGCAGCAGCGATGACCACAGCTCGCCCATGATGGGCGACTTTATGGGTCCATCCACTAAGAACCGTCATCACCAATGAACCCACAGCCATCGCCGAGAACAGGAAGCCTGCCGCCGAGGCTCCTCCCCATTGCTCTGACATTGACGGAAAAAGAGCGACCGGAAACGCAAAAACCATCGCCACAATATCTATCACGTAGGTACCAATAAGTTCGGGCTTTGAGAGTGCGTAATTTAAGCCCTCACGCGCTTCAACCCACGCTGAGCGGGCCGATCTTTCGGGGTCTGGCATTGATGACATCATCGACAATGCCACATAAGCCGCAATAAAGGTGATTAAATCGAACAGGAAAGCGCCCTTAATACCAAAACTCGCGATAAGAATACCCCCTAAAGCGGGACCGACAATCGCACCCGCGGCGTACCGAAAACTTCCAAGTGCTCCGATCGCGGCGTAGTGCTTTTTGTCTACAAGTTTTTGAGTGAGAGCATCCATAGCCGGGCGATGGAAGCCGACGACAGACTGAAATAAAGCGACCAATACAAAAATAAGAGGAAGAGAAGGTTGGCTACTCCACGCATTGAGCGTCAAACCCAAGATGAGGAGACTCATCAGGAGTTCGGAGACCAGGAGCAGCCTTCTTCGATTGAGCCGATCGGCGTAAGTACCCCCCAATATGCCAAAGATAAGGACCGGCAAAAGCTGCACGAGCCCCAACATCCCCACCAGCCAATTGTCTTTAGTTAACTCGTAGACTTGATAAGGAATCGCCACATAACTGACCATGCTTCCAAGAAAAGAGATCATTTGACCAAAATAGAGAAGACGATAATCACGATTTTCTTTAAGGGGGGCAAGATTCAAAAACATAGAAAGAATCTAATGCGAAGAAAAACTTATGTCAGCTACGAAAACGCGAAAGGATGTCATCAACAACCGTCTCAACGGAGGCCCCGCGAGTCATACCCAACTTCTGATTAACAACCAGCGAAAGGCGATGGGGAGGACAGAATCGATAACATGAGGTTGTCTCAAGGGACCATTCAACATCGGGTCTTTGCATACGCAAAAGTTCAAGGACTTTATGCAAAAAATCTTTCTTGATCTGTCCCAGATCTTCCCCTGCGCCTTCAACAGATCGGGCAATACATCCTGAACAAATCTCAATATTTTGCTTCACGAAAACCTCTCGCCACGCCAGTGAAGTCCACCGACTTCATAGATCTTCCCGTTAAAACCACATTCCGCCATGGGCTCCGATCACTCCCCCGACAAGGGCAACCAGGCCGACCGCTAGCAAAAGATAATGCAATCTCTGCAGTAACTCCAAGGTTCCCTTGGGATCCTTCTGCGCGCGCTGATGCAATAGCTTATGAATGACAATCGGCTCAAGTACAAAAAGCATCAAAGTGAACATCGCCCAAGCAAGAAGCATCGCCCACAGCCACCAAGTATTCAGCAATCGCGCCCAAGTGTCTGTCACCCAAAGCATCGCTAAGCCCGAGATCAGAGCCAACTGGGTTGTAATTTTCGCCTGATTTCCAAAACGATGCTCAAGCTTTTCAAAGGTCTCATAATCCCCGCCCCCTTTACGTAAAGCCGGAATCAAAACCAACGTAACAAAAGCGACCCCACCAATCCACAGAAGAACGGAAAGAACGTGAACTCCGCGCCAAATCGCATAATAGTTAAGGTTCATACCCTATCCTCCCGCGTAAAAATGAGTCAAAAAACTGGAGATTATCCAAAGTTCATCCTAAAGTGATATCTGAAGAATTCAAATAGTTCTTTTTCCTTATCCACTATAGATCATATTCTTTCAAGAGGATGCTTTGATGTTTGTTGTAACCGTCACTTACCTTAAACCGCTCAACGAAGTTGATGAATATTTAGCGTCTCACCGTGAGTTCTTAAAGTTGGGCTATGAGATGAAACTACTCCTTGCTTCAGGGTCTCAGGTCCCTCGCACAGGAGGGATTATCTTGGCGCGCGGGAATGACAAGAAAAAGCTTTTGGACTTCCTGGAGAACGATCCGTTTAAAGTCAATAACATCGCTTCTTATGAGGTTGTTGAGTTTAACCCGGCTCTGTTTGCTCCGGAGATGGCGGAGCTTGTAAAATAGAAAAAACGGCCACAAAAAAGTAAACTCATTTATCGTCGTCGTAACAATACTCACGGGTGAATTAAAATATATGAAAACAAAAAAATCATATCTCCTCCTTGCCGCAACTCTCACTTTCTTCGCAGCCCTCAATTCGGTTTTTGCCACAACTTCTGTTCCTCCGACTCTCATTGCACAGAGTTTTTCAGCAAATCCCGAAGCCACCACTTTGGATGAAATGAAGAAGGTCACTTTCTCAGTCCGTCTTAAGACAAGTTGGCCCTGGGATCGACAGATCCTTGAAGTTAAACCGAAGCCCACGATGGATCCGCTTATTCTTCGTGCCAAGAATGCGGGGGCTGAAAAGATTGAGCTGACCGTAGAGACGCCATCGAGTTACCCCGCCGGCCTAGCAAAACCGAAGGTCCGCTTTGAAAACAATGAGATCACTTTGAGTATTGAGAATTGGGACATCCTCATCAACAAAGAAGCGCAGGTCAGTAGTCGCATCAAGAACACTCTTGATAACACTTACTCTCCGTGGATCAACTTCCCCAATGCCGTTCAGCCTCTGGTAATTTACCGAGCAGAATACAATCTTGCGAAGATTCTCAAAAATTCCAAGATTGACGAGATTCTGACTTTAGAAAAATGGATGACTCGCCTGCTGGACGAAGCGGTCAAGCCCGCGGGCGCTGAGGCGACCTTCGCACTTCGTGTAGACTACAGCTATGATTTGATTCAAGGTCCCGACGAACTTGAAACACAATTGCCGGTTCTTTTAATCCCCTCTGCCAAGATGACAAGTCTGACCGCCGCAGCCATCGCCACACAGATGGAAAATTGGTTTCGTACCAACAGTCCCTCAAAAGAAAACGGAGCCTTTGTTATCGACTTGAATGTCTTCATCACGTCGCCGACTGAAAATCCGTACACACCGATCTTCGATACGGACACCTTGTCTTTAGAACTTCCGAATATCAAATTCTAATCAAGCAGAAAATTCCAACTCCAGACCCCCTATTCAAGGGGGATTCGAACCCTCCATCGGAGTATTTTTTTTGAAATAGTCTAGAGCCTCTTGCCAATCATTTTCTTTAAAACAAAAAATGGCGCAGGAGGAACTCGAATGAAAAGACAACTTGCACTCACTTCATTGACTATTTTTCTAGGGAATATACTTGTCGGATGCGGAAGCTCATCATCAGGAGGCGGCGGCACCGGTGCTGGCGGCGGCGGTGGTTCTGCGACTCTTGTCGCTAGCTCTTCTAGTCCATCCAACGGCAACGGAACTCTTTCGGTCAGTTCCGTCGTCTATGAAGATTCCGGCTTATCTGGAGTAAAACGCATTAAAACCACGGCCACTGTGGGTTCTATGAAACACCTCGTACAGGTATATATCACTGAATCCTCTGGCGCGATCTACAGTGCCAGTCACTCCTGGGGCGACGATGCGGATGCATCCTCTTCGTGCGCGGCCTCTTGTGAGAGCGAAGCCTCCTGCAATGGAGCCGTCACACATGATTCCAATACACATAAGATCACCATCACAAATGCGGACATGACTGGATCCTTCCCTGGAGCCTGCAGCACCACTTTAACTGGTGAGATCACTTACAAAGTTCAATAAATATTTTCCCCGATAGCGGCCCATTTCCGGGCTGCTATTGATACCAGGACACTAAAAACATGAAAATAAAAAATCAAATACTTAGCCTCCTTCTGCTTGCACTCACCCTCAACGCTCATGCGGACCTCACAACTCCCTCCCAACATGAGATTACAGAAGCACAGAAACAACAAAATCGTATTGAGTCCCAACAACAGGATTACCTTTCTGCTCCGAATGTTCGCTCTGAGCGCATTGATACCAGCAAGATCACCCAAGGTATTGATGGAAGTGCACAGATTGACATCGAACATACGGATCTCACTCTCGGCGCTATTTTTGATCACTCCACAATCAGCTATGGTCTTGAATTCAGTCGCATCCTAAAGCTTGGCTATTACAAATCTCCAGAAACAAACATTTGGCGCTTCGTATGGGGATTTAGATATTCCAATGAAGATCTCAAACGCGACAGAAGCGTATCTGGGATTCGGCATGCAAATGGCCGATAAAAAAGTTGGCGGAACTAAACTGTATGCGGAAGGAGGACTGTCGCAGTTCCTCACTAAGAACTTTATTGTCAAAGCTGGCGTCAATCAAATCATCGGTAATGAGTTTGGATTCGTGCTAAAAACGGGTTTTGCCTTCTAACTCTTCTCACCCCCAGAGGGAGATTTCAATTGAAGTCTCCTATTTCTTTGTTTGCTATTCGTCGAAAAAGTACTAAAAATATTCCGCATGCTTAACAAAGTGAACACTCCAGGAGTTCGTCTAGCCTCAACGCTGATTGTGGGGATCTTAATGGTGGTCTTGACGATTCAACTCGCCCTCAGACAAGTTAAATCCAACATCCCTCTGTCACCAGGAACGAGGCTGAGCACTCCCCTAGAGCAGATCACTCTGGAGCCTCTTGATTTCACATCTGAACCCGGAGAACTCAACTCCCGATCCGACCTTCAACGCTTTTATGATCGTCAACAAATAATCTATAACATCACCGCAAGTCCCCATGCAGTCTCAATCGAGTCGAAAGAAGGGCGTGCGCGCCTGACACTTTCGTCTCGAGTCGTCAAGGACCTACCTCTTCTGTTCTGGATTCCTATTTTTGTGGGACTTTGCTCCCTGGTCTTTGCGGGATGGATTTGGGCCTTACGACCTCAAGACCTTGCCTGTCGACTTTTTGCTGTCAGTGGCATGGCCATTTTTATTGCTGCCGTCTCATCGGTTGTCTATACAACACGGGAGCTGGGTCTTTCTGTGGACCTATTTCAGCTTTTGGAAGCTATTAATGTATGGGGAGCTTACCTCTTTGGCAGCAGTCTCCTGACTCTTTTTTTAATTTACCCCTCTCGACTGCCACGATGGAAAGCACTTTCTCTGGCGCAGGCCGTTTTCTTCTTTTTATGGACAACAGCTTTTCTCATGGAGTGGGCGCCGAATGAAGCCAACATCAGCATCATGGTTATCGCTTACTTGATATGCGTTGGGTTGGCGGTTCTCGCCCAATTTCTAGTGACTAAAAAACAGCCCTTAGAGCGCGCGTCCCTTAACTGGTTAGGTCTCTCCGTCATGATAGGAGCGGGGGGATTCATCAGTTTCACAACCATTCCGACTCTCATTGGTACAAAACCGCTCGATCAAGGTTACTCCTTTCTATTTTTTCTCGTTATCTACTTAGGACTTGCGGCAGGCCTGGTGAAATATCGACTGTTCGAAGTTGGACAATGGGCCTTTCGATTTCTTTTTTATGCAACCGGAGCCGTGGCCCTCGTTCTCTTGGATGCGGCATTAATTTATATCCTAGGAGTGGAGCGCATCCCCGCTTTAGGACTAGCCCTTCTCGTTGTCGGTTTCCTCTATTTACCCTTGAGAGATATCGTCCAAAGAAGATTTAGCAAGAGCGCGACTTTAGAGCCCCTCACCTTGCTTGCCGAAGCCCTGCATGTGACCTTCGCGCCCTCCTTAGAGATACGCAGTCAACGATGGGAAGCTCTGATAAAAAAGCTCTTTGACCCCTTAGAGGTATCCGAAAATACGGACACCTCCGCCCTAGTGAAGATTGAAGAAGATGGACTTGTTTTACTTTTACCTCCTGTCGCCGGTTCCGGAGCCCTTAAACTATCCTACCCTTGGGCCGGACGAGGTCTTTTTGATCTTCAATCCAAACAACTGGCGCAGCAGATTGTCTCTCTGATTAGACAGGCAGAATCCAACCGCGAAGCTTATGACCGAGGGGTTAGTGAAGAGCGTCGACGTGTCGCTCAGGATCTTCATGACGATGTTGGCGCGCGCCTTCTTAGTGGACTCTATATCGCAGACGAAAAGCTCAAACCCACCATTCAAGGAGCGCTTTCAGACATTCGCTCCATTGTTCGCGGAATTTCAGGGGAAGAGGCTTCTTTAAATCAAATTCTCGCTGATCTTCGCTACGAAACCAGTCAACGCCTAAGTACCGTCAATATAGAACTCATCTGGCCCATGACAAGTCTTGAGGATCGCCCATTGGACTATCGAAAACAAAAGGCCCTCACGTCGTCCTTGAGGGAGATTGTCAGCAACGTGATTCGCCACTCACAAGCGACTGAGCTTTATGTAAATATTAACAAAACGAAAGACGCTCTCACCGTATCAACTCAAGATAATGGACAAGGACTCCCCAAAGAGTCTTTTGGCGAAGTCCAACAAGGGTTTGGTATTAGAAACATCCAGCGCCGCGTGATGGACGTCGGCGGCTCTTTCAAGATTGAAGTTCCATCCGACGGGGGCGTCCTCATATCATTAACAATCCCCTGTTGAGCAGTTCGAGGTTGAAACCCTAGGGAAAAATACGATAAACTTCATTCACAATGCCTGAAGTCTATTTAGATCATCAAAGTCTTTGTCTATTTGTCGAGGATCAACCTGCAACGCGGGATTTTCTTTGTCAGATTATCAAACAAGCCTTACCACACCTGCAAATTGAGACGGCGCCCGACTATAAAAGTGCCTTTGCTTGGCTTATGCACAGAAGTAAAGCTGCTCCCCGCCGTAAATTGGAGTTTTGTTTTGTCGACCTGGGGCTGCCTGATGGGTCTGGCATTGAGTTGCTTCGTCAAATTCACAACCAAGAGCCCGAAGCCAAAGCCATTGTCGTCACGATGTATGATGATGAGTCTTATCTCTTTGACGCTCTTTCTGCGGGGGCCTCGGGGTATCTTCTTAAAGGAGAAAGTGCTGAGTTTTTAGTGAACGCCTTAAAACGGCTTGAAAAGGGCGAACCACCTCTGTCGCCGTCCATTGCTCGTCGGCTTTTGGGTTATTTTCACTCGCCTCGGCAGGAGGTTAAAAAGACCCATTTAAGCGCACGAGAACATGAAACCCTCGCCCTTCTAGCAAAAGGGATGACCGTGCCCGAGGCCGCTAAGTACATGGGTTTGAGTCCGCAGACCGTGGCAGGTTATGTGAAGATCATCTATCAAAAGCTGCATGTCTCAAACCGTGTCGAAGCTTTGCAGGAAGCCCTTCGCCAGGGTTTGGTCTGACAGAGGAATCTATTTTTCGCCTCTAAGAAGCTTCATCAGGGTTTGTGCATCTTGAGGGGCACGCACCTTCACATCATTGTCAAAGTAAACAAAGACATCCCGCCTGCGTCCGTCATCTTTGGAATCGAGAATAGTTAAAGAGTCTTGGGGGCTTCGCCCCTGACGCCAGACTTGAATCCGCTGGGCCCACAAACGCAGCGTCGCCGTGTCGTATCCATTAACATAGATCTCTTCATCACCATGAAGACGGAGATACAGAAAATCACTGGTCACATCCTCCATATAGGGCCATTTTCCGGCGGTGTCGGCAAAAACCAGTGCAATGTTGTATTTGCGAATCAAGTGAATAAAATCAGGATTTTCAAAAGAATGATGGCGCACTTCAATGGCATAACGCAAAGGCCGCTTCGACCGACTGATAGAAGTGGGATAGCCCGGTTGAAATCGGTCCGAAGAATTCGCAAGCTTTACGGCATCGGCAAAGGAGCGCGGCAAGAGTTTAAAAAAATCCTCAAGACGATCTTCATCGAAGCGAAAGTTTGGCGGAAACTGCCATAAAAATGCCCCCAGCTTGTCGCCCAGAAATAACACACCCGACGCAAAAAAATTCGCCAAGGGAATCTCGATATTTTTCAAGCGACGAACATGTGTGATGTATTGGGGGCCTTTCACTGAAAAGCAAAAGTCTTTAGGAGTTTCATTAAACCAGCGCTGATAGGTCTCAGGCTTTTGATAACTATAAAAAGAACTATTGATTTCGATGGAACTAACCTGGCGACTGGCGAAATAGAGCTCCCGTTTTTGAGGCAAATCCTTCGGATAAAACACCTTCCGCCATGGCGAATAAACCCATCCTGATATTCCAATTCGCAGATCCATTTTTCAACTTTATCAAACTCAAAAGAGAAAGCCGCTATATTAAGAGCATATCTGCCAATTCACAGGAGCGGACGCGGAAGGAAACGCGTTCTTACTTGGCCCCTTTGGAGCTCGTTGTGGATGTTCCTTCCAAGGACTTCCCAGCACTCGCTTTTCGGCGTTCTCTTTGGCTGGCGGCTTCGATTTGACTCCACTGAGAATCAAGAGCCTTCTGAACGGCCTCACCCCATTTCGTCGCATCTTGTGGCCCATAGTGAATACCATCGGAGCTGCCTTGGGGATATTTGATCAATCGAGCAGAATCAATATAGATACAATCGTTTTTTTCAACGACGGCTTTGATTTCTGCGATTCCTTTCGGAAGATTTTTTTTATACGGATCACGAGCCAAGTCTGGGGGACCAATCCACACGCACTGAGATCCACCCTTGCGAGCATATTGGATCATCTTTTCAATATGCTTCTTTTCGCGCTGGATATCACCTTCACTGGCTAGAATGTTTGTACCCAGAGAGATCACCGTCACATCGGGTTTCAGAGTGTCGAACTCTTGACTGAAGGAGTTCATTTGGTGACTTTTCACACGGATTTCTTTGTCGATGGCACTACGACGCCAATACCCACAATTGGTGGTCTTAAAATTGCCTTTATCCGTAGTCCACGTCGAGGGAGATGACCCGCAGCTTGATATCGAAAGAACATCGGAGGCCCGAGTTCGCAGATATTTATCCAAGACCTTTCCAAAGTTACCATACGAATGAGAGTCCCCAACAAAGAGGACTTTGCTAACGGAACCTTCAGAGGCGGCGTGGGCTGATGAAAAAGTTAAAAACAGGATGATGGCGATAAGAGTAGAATTCATGTGTTCCCCAATATAACAATAGTTTACCTGGGAAGGGGGTACCCTTCCGGTGCGGCACGGCCTCTCGGCTATGGGCTCGCTTCTTGATCTTCTTCCGAACTCCACTCTAACAGAGACAACTCAGAGGTCTTTTTCCAATCCGCACTGCCTCTTTTGAGAATACGTACTGAAACTTCACCACCGCTGATTGTCCAAAGAAGAGTGTCTCCTTTTGCGACCCCTAGGGCTTTTCGGACTCTGGCTGGAATTGTGGTTTGGTTTTTCTTTGAGGCTTTTGAAGTTGCACCTGAATTTCCCATGGGCTGCGATGCTCCAATCTCTCTAGATGTTTCTTATTGGCTATCCTTTAAGCCTAAAAAACAAAAGCAGCCTTGTCGAATCAGTACTTAAGAGCCCCCCACAATCCCTTCTTTAAGCTAGTTTCATAGCTCAAAGAAGGGCCGGGGTCAGATTTCCCCCCGGCCTTTTTGTTTAACACGTGCTTTTAAGTCCTTGCTGATCTGCTTCCATCGTTTGCGTTCCTCCACCAACTTCTGCGGATCATTTTTCCGTTCCTGATGAGACACTTCCCTTTGCAGCTTCAAGTAGCTTTCCCATCTGTCCGCTTGCAGACGTCCGTCTTCTAAAGCAGCCCGAACAGCACACCCGGGCTCGCTTTGGTGGGCACAGTCATTGAAGCGACAGGATTTTGCTAAGACGACAACGTCTTCAAAAAGACCTTGCACACCCTCTTCTTGATCCACTAAAGCCAACTGCCTCATTCCCGGTGTGTCCATCAAAAGAGCGCCTTCAGGTAAGCGATACAAAGAGCGTGATGTCGTCGTATGGCGCCCTCGATCGTCATCTTCTCTTGCATCTTGGGTTTTAATGACGTCTTCGCCTAAAAAGAAATTCGTCAAAGTGGACTTCCCCACCCCCGATGATCCCATCAACACGACGGTTTTTCCTGGCTTCAAATAAGTTTTTAAAACTTCACATGTGGAAGACTCAAAGATACTGACCCCGTGAATAGGGACTCCCACATACGTATCAGCTAGTTCTTGGAGCAGAGACTCTGCATCGTCAGCCAAGTCCATTTTACTTAAAACCAAAACAGGCAAAGCTCCGCTATCCCATACCATACTTAAATAGCGATCCAGGCGCTTGAGGTTCATATCCCGATTCATGGAGGTAACAATAAAAACCACGTCCATGTTGGCAGCAACCACTTGCACACCTTCACCAGGGTCTTTGCGATAAAAACACGATCGACGTCCCAGCACTTTTTGAATGAGAGCCCTATCCTGATGCTCTTCACTTTTACACAAAACCCAATCACCTACTGCGGGATAACTTCCCGACGACATCTCATGGTCATGACGAAACCGCCCCGAGATCTGCGCCCACGAAATGTCTTCTTCAGCAAAAGCCACACGATAGAGGTCGCGCTCTTGTCCGATCACACGACCCACTTTGAGGTTTTCATCTGTTAATTCTAGTTGTTGTTCAAAAAATAAGTCCCATCCAAACGGGATGAGGTTTGAATATAAATTCACTCGATAACTCCAAAATTTATTGTTGAAAAATAAAGCGGAGCTCTCGTGGATTTTAAATTGAAATGCTTAAAATAGTAAAATTAAGACTTAAACCCAAGAGAGCTGTTGTTTGATTTAAAGAATGTGACAATCATAAGCCCTCCCTGTTTTGGCGTTGGATGGTTTAATGCTACTTCTTTGGGGTCACAGGGTCAATGGGGGAAACGCACTTGGCTAGGAATACCCCAAAAACTCTTCACCGAGGTAATAACATTCATGCCGCCTTCATCTCTGAGTCTTCTTCACGATTAGATCCAAAGGACTTGCCCTACCTTGGCATTAGAAGGCGAGAGCCATCTCTCGCCCAGGGTTTAAATTTAGTCCTTCAATTGAAGTTTAAAGCTTGCCAAATATCACCGTTTGGATTTGGATCCCACGCAGTCACCTTTCCGGAAATTCCATCTAGGGCCACCAGATTACTTCTGGCAACTCCTCCTACAGTGTCAAAATATCCGCCCACAAATATTTTTGAGTTAAAAACCTCAACACCGCCAATCCAAAAGAAATCCCCCGATTTATAAAACTCGGGCGCGCTCCAGGTTGTGATCAGTCCCGTCGAGGATTCGACAATAGCCCCAGAGCAGTTGTTGCAAGAAATAGAGGCGTTTGTGGAAAACCCTGAAAAATCGCTCCTTTAATGAAAACAACCATTTTCAGCCGCAGACTCAATCAGGAAAGGATTTGCTCCGCTCTGCTCGCTCAGGTCGCAGAGCATCAGTATTGAAGTAACGAAGGGAACGTGAATAGCCCCCGGTGCTGATCACCGGGGTGCTTTATTGTGGCGTCCACACTGTCCTTGGTCTTCTCAAATAAAAAACTGCTCTGAGATTGCGGGAGAGCGAATAATACTCCTCGCCGACTTCTGTCATCGCAGAAGATGGCTCGGGCGGTTGAGAGCTAGTAGACCAAAAAAAGCCCCGTTTCGTTTTGACGCATAAAAGGCAGCAAAGCGGCACTGATTTGAACAATAAACTAAAGTACGATCCTACGCTGACCGAAAAGATTCAGGTGAGCTATCCGGCACTTTTCTTCTTATTAGCTATGAATCTTTATCTGACAGCGTGCACGCTGGATGGAAAGATTTCGGAGTACGAGACGATCTCCAAAAACCCCACCGTTGAAAGCCCCACCCCTGGGTTCTCTTTCAGGGAAAAAATGCTTACAAATGGGGTCCCAGGTTATTCTGACGGAAAATCCATTCTAACTGATGATTTGAATCGCTACCTGCTGGGCGGAACCACTGACCTGTTCGGGAGCCCCTCCATAATGGTTCAGCGCCTGTCTAGCAACGGAAATATTGATTTGAGCTTTGCGGATGCTGGCACCCGTGTTCTCTATTCAGACCTGGGGTATCTCTCCAATTTAGAGGCTATGGCGCAACAAAGTGATGGAAAAATTGTCGTCGTGGGAAATACAGAACTCGAGAGTACCGGCAAAGATGAGAAAATATCCGTATGGCGACTCAGTTCTAATGGAAACATAGATTCAAGTTTTGGAAGTGATGGCAGGGTTCAATTTTCCTTGAGTTCGACCCACGATCTTCATCGAGTGACCAATGTGAAGATTCAGTCCAACGGAAAGATCGTTTTAACCGGATACGAAGGCAACCACTTTGATTTTGATATATTTCTTGTTCGTCTAAATGGAGATGGTTCCTTCGATAGTAGCTTTGGCACAGATGGAATTGTTAAGTTTAATCCACCCGGAAATGCCGGCTTTGCCGCCGACTTAGAATTTCTTTCCGACGGAAAAATTTTAATTGCGGGATCAAAGTATAATGGCGGAGAAAATTTTTTGGTTGCCCGATTCTTGTCGAATGGAACCCTTGATACGGGATTTAATGGCGGACTAGGCTACTCACTCGCTGCTTACGGTGACAATGTTAGCAATAGAGCCCATGGAATAGCTGTACAGAGCGATGGTAAAATTCTGATCATCGGCGGAAGCTATTTGACTGACAGAATCCGTCCGGTCGTAATGCGTTTTAACGCGAATGGCACTATGGATACCGGCTTCGGTGTTTCTGGATTTCGTGAGGTGGATTTTGGTGCTGACGACTCGGCACCAACGAAGGTGCTCGTTAAATCCGACGGGAAAATCATCGTAACAGGATATTCATCTTTTTGGGCAACAAACACGGTGGCATTTGTACTGCAGCTAACCTCCGATGGAGCCTTGGATACGGCAAGTTTTGGGGCCGGGCTTGGATACCTTGTTATAGATGAAGGACCCGGTCATAACTATGGTTTTTCATCCTTTACTTTTGACGACACGGAACGCGTGGTGGCCATCGGCGGATATTCTAGCGATTCATCAGTTATCCGCGTAGAGAAACTGACTGAAGCCGGCGTCATCGATAGTAGTTTTGGATCCCCCGGATACAGAAGCGCCACCGCATCTGGATCCACCGATGTGCTGAAAGCCTTATTGATTCAGTCTGATGAGAAAATTGTTACAATCGGTTCCACTTTTGGCTTAAGTGGTGAAGAAAATAATTTTGCATTGATGCGGGCTGAGGCAAGCGGAGCTCTTGATACAACCTTTGGAACTCAAGGAAAGACTCAGCATGACATCTCTGCCGGTTCAAAGGATGAGGCGCATTCCGCAATACTAACAGATGGCGATAAAGTGCTGGTCGCAGGTTACTCAAATGCGCTCAGTCGCCACAATTTGGCTCTTACTCGCTATCTTACCGACGGCAGTCCAGATTTAACCTATTGTGGGACTGGAACCTGTTTGATTCAAACTCAAAGTTTTCGGGAAAAACATAAGATCGTTCCCGCGCAGAGTGGGCAGATTTTCGCCGTGTCGTGGTATCGTGTCGTAGATTATGATTTTAAAATTCTTCGTATCAATTCTGATGGCTCCGTAGACAATTCATTTCCAGGAGGGAGTGATCCCGTCTACATCGATTTTGGCGCTAACGAATACGGCAAAGACATCAAAGAACTCAGCGATGGTAAAGTGCTTGTTGTCGGCGACAGGGATAACGGCGGCGCTTTGGATTTGGCAATCGCACGTCTGAATGCAAACGGCACGTTGGACACTTCTTTTAATGGCAGCGGCAAAATCGTTATCGATATCAGTGCAGGATCACAAGACTATGCTAAGGCCATCATCCCAGCTGACAATGGCAACTTTTTTGTGTTAGCAGAAACTGTTGTCAATGGAAACAGAGATGTCGCTGTCCTTAAACTCAAACAGGATGGCACATTCGACACTTCATTTGACGGGGATGGGATAAAGGTTTTTTCGGCCACCAGTGTTTCTGATGATTTTGCCGCCTCTTTCGTTCTGCTTCCCAATGGAGATCTCCTGGTTGCTGGTGATTCAAATGCACAGGGGTCCAGGGATATCTTGTTGTTCAAGTTAGACCCCTCCGGCCAATTGGTCAGCGACTTTGGCACGGATGGAGTTTCACTGATTGATGTGTCCCAAAAGAAATACACCGATTCCGCTCAGGACTTAAAAGTTCTTCCTGATGGTCACATCATGGTGGCTGGAACACAGTACGTCGACCGAGGCTACTTTGTTGTCGTAAAATGTGATAAAAATGGGATTTTGCAATAAAGCTCTAGGCAACTTTATTCGACCCTTTAGTTTGCACTATTTCTTCATTATTAGAAAAATGACCATAAATTCGCTACAGGTCTATTCTTACAGCATTAACCAGCACTGATGTCTAACGATATTCCACCAGTGCCTAAAAGGAAGACTTTTTATGAACAATTCAAGTCGTCGCGAAGTAAAATCTCGACAAACGAAATTTGCCCAAGTTTTTGCAAAAAAATTGGCCGATACCGGCATTTCTCCAAATTCAATTTCTTTAATGAGTATGATTTATTCCCTTCTGGCTTTGATATTTTTCATATTAGCCAAAGATCACCGTCTGCTATTGATCGCGGCCGTCCTGATGATTCAACTACGACTTCTGTGCAATCTTTTTGATGGCATGGTAGCCGTTGAGTTCAACAGAAAAAGTGCTGTGGGCGAACTTTATAACGAAGTCCCAGATCGCATTTCAGATTTTTTAATTCTTTTGGGAGCGGGGCTCTTTATCAGTCCACTTCCTTACTCCATGGATCTTGCTTGGTTCAATATATTTTTAGCAACAATGACAGCTTATATTCGAGTGTTTGGTGCCGCTTTGACTGGAAAACATCATTTTTTAGGCCCCATGGCTAAACAGCACCGGATGTTTTTGATTTCATTAGGTGCTTTAGCCAGCCTTATTTATCAAGATGCCCTTTTTATCTCACTCTTTGCGATGAGCCTCTTCTTGATTGCAACGCTTTATCGGCGCATTGCCATCATAGCTCAGCATCTAAAAACCGGAGAACTCCATGAATAACGATCGCATTGATACATATTTTTATATCTTTATCATCACCATTTTTTCCCTTCTTTTATTCGGGACGGTGGTAAGTTCAATCTTAAAAAAAACGAAACCGGACAATGAAACCTTTCAAAAAGTATTTATTATTGTCCGCTCGTGGTGGTATATCGCTACGCCTATTATCATTTCATTTCTGCTGGGAGCTCATGCGGTTCTTTTACTATTCTTTTTTGTGACTTGTTTTATTGCCATCGAATTCACCAGATATCTTTCCGACAAATCAATGCAAAAACCAATGCGATTTGTCCTGATCGCGACCACTCTCCTTCAATACCTTGCGATATTAAAAAATTGGAATACGGCATTTTATGCTTTTATTCCCTTAGTTGCTATTTGGGTTTTACCATTAGTCATCTTCATTTCAAAAAATCCGCAGAACTTACCAAGAACGGCAGCACTCGTTCTTGGTTCTTTACTCATGAGCTATTATATAAGCCATGTCCCAGCCATGCCTCTTTTGCAGCATGAGCTTTGGCAAAGCGAACACCAAGCTCTGCTCGCTGTTTTAGTGCTTATTTTTATCACTGAAAC
>JAHRXB010000078.1 GCA_019104905.1 Bdellovibrio sp. | reverse complement strand
GAAAGGAAGTGCGCAAAGGTGATATCGCCTTGAGAGGTTCGCGTGGGAAGGCCGGTGGAAGGTCCCGTTCTTTGTACATCCCAGATGACGGCAGGAATTTCTGCGTAATAAGCATAACCCGCAGCTTCCGCCATCAGGCTTAGACCAGGGCCTGATGTGGCCGTCATGGCACGAGCGCCCGCCCATCCCGCGCCCAAAACCATACAAATAGCTGACAGCTCATCTTCGGCCTGGACGATCACATCGCGGGTTTTGTTGTCTTCATCGCGAGAGCGAAATTTCTGAGTGAACTCTTTATAAGTCTCAATCACCGATGTGGAGGGTGTGATCGGATACCAGCTCACAAAGGAGCAGCCTCCATAAAGCAGGCCCATCGCCGAGGCTGTATTGCCATCCATCAGAACTTTTTGTTTTGTGAAGGGAAGTCCTTGAGCTTGATAGATCTGGGATTCCGGCGAGAAAGTTTGTGCAAAATACTCCCGTCCTTTGAGGGCGGCGTTCTGATTTAGCGTGAGTGCCGTGGCTTTGTTGTTAAACTGCTCTTCCAGGACGTTCAGAAGAACATCTTCGGGAATTTTTAAGAACGCGCTCGCGACCCCGACGTAGATCATGTTACTTGTGAGTTTGCGATACTTAATGGGGACTTCAAGCTCTTCCATCAATTTCTTATAGGGAATGGGGAAAGCTGTTCGACCTTTCAGGTCAAGTCCCTCAGGAAGAGCGGCGTCTTGATCATAGAAAAGAACCGCTTCTGGTGACATACTGGCGACATCTTCAGGCAAAGTTTTTGGATTGTAGTTAATGAGAATATCGGACTTTTCTTTCGCGCCGACAAAACCCTTGCCATTCACGCGGATGGTGAACCAGGTGGCCATCCCTTGAATATTTGAGGGGAAGAAGTTCTTGGCCCCGACAGGAATATTCATTTTGAAAAAACACTTCATTAGTACATGATTTGCGGTCTGGCTTCCGCTTCCATTGACTGTGGCAATCTTGATTGTAAAATCATTGACGACAGGATTCATAGTCACCTCGGCGCGCATCTTAGTGGAAGTGCAGACAGGGAAGAAGTGATTTTTTGTCCACCCCGGAGGTGGGGTGGAGTTGAAAATTGCCTCTTGAAGTGCGATGGGCCTGGTGAGATAAGAAACCCCAAAATACGAGGTACGCGAAATGAAAAACTTTGAGTCTCCTAATATCTTGAATACAGATGCTCTTCTTACTGAAGAGGAGTTGATGATCCGTAACTCTGTTAGAGAGTTCGTTTCTCACGAGATCATGCCCCACATCGCGGACCACTATGAAAAAGGATATTTTCCCACTGAATTAATTCCAAAACTTGCAGAGCTAGGAACACTCGGCGCGACGATCCAAGGTTATGGTTGTGCGGGAGTGAATTACACATCTTATGGTCTGATCATGCAAGAGCTTGAGCGCGGTGATAGCGGGATCCGCAGTTTCGTGAGCGTTCAAGGTGCTTTGTGTATGCATCCGATTGATGCATTCGGAACAGAAGAGCATAAGAAAAAATATCTTCCGAAGATGGCGTCAGGAGAGTTGATTGGCTGCTTTGGTTTGACTGAGCCCGATTACGGATCCAACCCAGGCGGCATGATCACTCGAGCGCGCAAGGATGGTGATTCTTATATTTTGAATGGTTCTAAGATGTGGATCACCAACGGCGGCATGGCGGGCGTTGCCATCGTGTGGGCGAAAGACGATGCGGGCGATATTCGTGGCTTCATTGTCGATCGTGATTTGCCTGGTTTCACAGTGAGAAATATTGAAAAGAAATTTTCATTGAAAGCGTCTGTGACCTCCGAACTTATTTTCGAAGACTGTCGCGTTCCCGCTTCTCAAATGTTGAATGTGAAGGGTCTTAAAGGACCGTTCTCTTGTTTGAATAACGCGCGCTTCGGAATTTCCTGGGGTGTTTTGGGTGCGGCGATGGCTTGTTACGATGAAGCTTTGAATTACGCTTTGACTCGTATTCAATTTGATAAGCCGATTGCCAGCTTCCAGTTAATTCAGGCGAAATTGGCTAACATGGTGACTGAAATTACCAAGGGTCAACTTTTGGCTTTGCAGGTGGGTCGTCTTAAAGACAAAGGCGAGGCTCAGCCTGTTCATATTTCTATGGCAAAAATGAACAATGTGGCCAAGGCGCTAGAGATTGCACGCGTGGCTCGCGATATCCTGGGTGCCAGTGGTATCACTTACGAATATCAAACGGGCCGTCATATGTTGAATCTTGAAAGTGTGAATACATATGAGGGAACTGAGGATATTCATCGCCTCATCATCGGACATCACATCACGGGGATCCAAGCCTTTAGATAGATCCCTCGCGTTGGATCTGGAGGAACTAAGAAATGAAACTCTTGTGTGTGGTCATTCTGATGTTTCTCCCGATCTTCTCCAGGGCCGATGAGGTCTTGGTGGCTGTCGCCTCAAACTTTACTCTGCCTATGCAGAAAATCATGGCAGAGTTTCAAAAGGAAACCGGCCATAAGGTATCCGCCAGTTATGGTTCGACGGGTAAGTTCTATACTCAAATTGTCAATGGGGCTCCTTTTGAAGTTTTACTGGCTGCGGATGAAGAACATCCTGATAAACTTCTGTCTTCGGGGTTGGCTGAAACCCACTCTGATTTTATCTATGCGATTGGTAAGTTGGTACTGTGGAGTCCCAAAGAGAACTTCATAGATAACCAAGGGAAAGTTTTAAGCGGCACAGGGTTTCGACATCTTTCGATGGCGTCCCCCACGTTGGCACCTTATGGGTTCGCGGCAGAACAAGTCCTTAAAAAAATGGAACTGTGGAAGAAGCTACAGGACAAGATGATCTATGGGGAAAACATTTCTCAAGCTCATCAGTTTATCGCCTCGGGCAATGCAGAGCTGGGATTTGTCAGCTTATCCCAAGTGAAAGAGGCGAAGGGCAGTCTTTGGATTGTTCCCCGTGAAAATTACGAGGCTCTCAAGCAAAAAGCGGTCTTGTTGAAGGTTGGCAAAGATAAGAAGGCCGCTCAACAGCTTCTTAAGTTTATTCGTTCCGAAAAGGGACGCCATCTTATTCAAGAGTTCGGATATGAAGTGGATTAGTGGGAGTTATGTCAGAAGTCGTCTTTCTCACAATAAAATTAGCACTTCTGACGACGTTGAGTCTGGTGGTCCTGGC
>JAHRXB010000007.1 GCA_019104905.1 Bdellovibrio sp. | reverse complement strand
GAGTTCCGTTATCGCAATCCCGTGATTCCAGCGAAGTCCTTGGTGATCACGATCTCTCAAAGTGGAGAAACGGCGGACACCTTGGCGGCGATTCGCATGGCCAAGGAATTGGGCGCCACGACCTTGAGTATCTGCAATGTGCGCAGCTCGACGATTGATCGCGAGGCTCATGGTCATCTTTATATGAACTCAGGTCCTGAAATCGGCGTGGCTTCCACGAAAGCCTTCACGAGCACGATGGCTGTTCTGAACTGTTTTGCTATTGCTTTGGCGCGCACTCGCGGCGCGATGGATGAAGCGATGGAAAAAGAATTGGTAAAGTCTTTGCTGGCAGTTCCTAGTCAGATGGAAGGAGTTCTGGCCTACGATAAATATTTTGAAGAGGCGGCCTCAAAGCTGAAACTCTTCCGAGGTTTCTTATACATGGGCCGGGGAACCAGCTTTCCTATCGCCATGGAAGGAGCTTTGAAGCTCAAGGAATTGGCTTACATGCATGCCGAAGGTTATGCCGCAGGTGAAATGAAGCATGGTCCTTTGGCGTTGATTGATGAGCGTATGGCTATCGTGATGGTGGCTCCGACGGATCATCTTTATGAAAAAACGATCAGCAATTTGGAAGAGGCACGAGCTCGGGGTGGAAAGGTGATTTCCATCGGAACAGGTGAAAACGAAAAACTTCGTGAGATCAGTGAGTACTACTTGTCGATTCCGAAGGCGCATTGGACGACGAATTCGATTCTGACCGTGATTCCCTTGCAACTGATGTCTTATCATCTTGCATGTAATTTGGGCTACGACGTGGATCAGCCACGAAATCTAGCCAAATCAGTGACCGTGGAATAATAGAAAAAAGCAGAACCCTTATTCTAAACAGGGGATAAGGGTTTTGTTTTTTGTTGATGATGAGCCAGGATCAATAAAACAAACGCCGTCAGGCTCAAGGCCAGATGGTAGCTCATAATAGATACCCACTCTTCTCGCAGCGTGAGCCATTGAGGTGGCAGATCGTGTGTCTTCTTCCACGACGTCATGATAATATTTAAGGGCATACTGGCCTGATACGTGACGTAGAGTTGATCTACAAAACAGAGAAGGGCAAAACTCAAGTGAATGAATTCGGCACTTTTCCAGTTTTTATAGATAGCCGTCATCCAGGTCACTAAACTGACAAAGACGACAACAAACAAAAGAGGGACACTTTTTTCGAAGAGAGGTTCGGCGATGGTGTTCACTTCGACAAAGGCTTTCGCGGATAGTCCCATCATTCCAGGAGCAATAAAGAAATACATTGCCACGGAGTGACCGGCCAAAAGCCCCACAGAGAGCAGACTAAGAAAGCTCGCAATTCTTTTTATTTTCATCCCGCAGAATTCATAAGGTTGTAGAAGGATTTTACTCGCTCTACAAAGTCGACTGTTTCATAGCCTCGCGCAGGACCGTATTCTAGCTCTGCGGCATAGTCCGGATTGGCCAGCAGAGGCAGAACTTCACGAAGGTGTCTCCAAGAGTGAGGATTGCGTCCCATGCGCTCGGCCAACTTCTGAGCATCACGCAGATGAGCATAGCCGATATTATAGGCGGCCAAAGCCAAAGCCAGACGGTCCTTGGGATTGAGATGAGTCGGCGTTTTGTCTAAGAGATAACGGAGATACTTGGAACCGCCCCAAATACTTTGTAACGGATCCGTACGGTCTTCGATGCCCACGTGATCTGCAGTGTCCGTGGTCAGCTGCATGAGGCCACGAACTCCCGTGAAACTACGGGCGTCAGGATTCCAGTGAGACTCTTGATAGGCCACAGAGGCGACCAACTGCCAAGGAAGACCATGTTCTTCTGCGGCTTCTTTGAAGGCCTGTTTGTAGGTCGGTAAAGTCGTGCGGATTTTTTTAAAGAATCTGGAGATATCTCGCTTATCTAACTGAGCTAAATAAGTTTTATAACGATCCAACGCACGCATGATTTCGTCTTGGCGAGACGCTTGTTGATACCAAGACTGCATCAGCAGCAAAAGATCCTGACTGTCGGGATTCAGAAGCCAGCTTAAAGAGTAGGGCTCAGTCAGAGTCGTCACCTTTTCTATTTGAGTATGATAGCGGCTGTAGAAATCGCCACTGAAATTTTCGGCAATGACACAGTCATTTTTTTTCTGGGCAACGGAGGCGATCAAGTCTTGAGTTTTGGTATTTTCCAGAATCTCAACTTGAATTTGTGGTGAAAGCTGGTTGAGGCGTTGAGAAAGACCGAGGTAGTTGTCTTTATTAAGAAGAGAAATCTTTTTGCCGTTGAGGTCTTTGATGTTTTGAACTTGGGCCTTTTTATCGCAGTAAAGACTGAGGTACGTTTCTTCATAGGCCGGGCTGATTAAAAAGCCCGTGTTTTTGCGAGGAGTTCTCAGGCGGGCGGCCGCCACATCTCCGTCCCCGTTTGACAGCGCTCTTAAAACGGAGTCTTCATCGGGAAGGACGACGTACCTTATTTTCAGGTGATAGTGAGCCGAGAAGCTTTGCAAGAGATCATGGTCGATTCCAAACGCCTCTCCTTTTTTGGGCTGACTATATATAAGAGGGCTTTGGGTCGTTAGGACGACGATTTCGCCTTTGGATTGAACTTTAGCGAGGCTCGCTTGTTCATCCCAATAAATTGAATCACAGCCATTCATGGCGATGGTTGTGATCCCCAAAGTCCCTACCAGGAAGGCTTTGGCTAATTTCTGTCGAAATCTTAAAATCTTACCCATAACGTTCGGCCTAGGTATCTGATGGCACGGCGCCAGGGCAAGCAATAACCGCCCTCCAAGGTCTTAAAAATGTGAAATTTGGACGGTTCATGCAGAAAATCGTCCCTAATTTAGAAAAAAGTTCAGCATCGCAATGGGGTTACAGGTTGGCGTCAGGAACCTGGGGAAGGGTTCATAATTCTGACGCAGTCCTTAAGGAATGACAGAGATCGGAACTTCCCGGGTCCTTGGTTGACACTTTTTGGCGATTCCCTGATCGTGGGCTTGTCTAATGCAGTCACTGGAGGGGTTTAGTGTCTGAGTTCTCTTATGTTCATAGCCGTGGTTGGATCGAAGTCGTTGTGGGTTCGATGTTTAGTGGAAAGACTGAGGAGTTGATCCGTCGACTTCGCCGTGCCGAATTTGCTCGCCTGCAGATTCAGGTTTTTAAACCGATTATTGATAAACGCTATAACGAGATGGCTGTAACCTCTCACGATTTGACGACCATCAGTTCTTTGCCCATTAACGATGCTGAAGAAATTTGGGCGCATCTTCAACCGGGGACGAAGGTTGTTGGGATCGATGAAGGACAATTTTTTGAGCAAAACTTAGTGAAAGTCGTTCAGGATCTGGCGGATCGTGGTTTGCGCGTGATCATTGCGGGCCTGGATACGGATTGGCAGGGAAAACCTTTTGAACCGATGCCGACGTTGATGGCGATTGCCGAAAGCGTGACCAAACAACATGCCGTCTGTGTGGTCTGCGGATCTCCCGCCAGCCGAACCCAAAGAACGGCTGGAGGAGATGGACAGGTTTTGGTGGGAACTCACGACGCCTATGAAGCCCGCTGCCGTCAGCACTTCAAGCCCGAAGTGGATCAACCTACTTTGGACTGGAAACTGAAGCGGGAAGAGACCTTTACGACAAACTAGGGCTGCCACTCTTCAATGGCAGCTTTCGCCAAAGCAATTTGTTTTTGTTTGCGCACTTCCTTGTCGCGTTCTTTTTCGGGCAAGGGAGGCAATAAACCGAAATTGATATTGGTCGGCTGAAAATGCTCTGCCCGAGTGGGATCTGTGATCGCTTCCAGTAAAGAACCCAAGGCGCTCACGCGCGGAGGAGGACTGAAGGGTCGGTCCTGCAGCTTCTGGTGCAGAAAGCGAGAAACCAGAAGACCTGTACAGGTCGATTCAAAATAGCCTTCCACCCCGGTGATCTGTCCCGCAAAGAAGAGCCAAGGATCGTTCTTACTGGAAAGATCCTGATTCAGTCTTTTCGGAGAGTTAATAAAGAGATTGCGGTGAATGCTGCCGAGCTTGAGAAACTCGGCATTTTCTAGGCCCGGGATCATACGGAAAACGCGCATCTGTTCGCCGTAGGCCATGCGAGTTTGAAACCCCACCATATTGTAAGCAGTTCCTTCTTTGTTGTCTTGTCGAAGTTGAACCACCGCATAGGGGTAGCGCCCAGTTTTTGGATTGTCCAAACCAATGGGCTTCATCGGACCAAAACGCAAAGTCTGAGGGCCTCTTTCGACCATCACTTCAATCGGCATACAGCCCTCGAAGAAATTCGTGGTCTCAAAATGTTTAGGTTCAATTTTTCGAGCGTTCTGAACCTCTTCGATAAAACGATTGTATTCTTCTTTGTTCAGAGGGCAGTTGTAATAGTCGCCCGTGCCTTTGTCATAGCGATCCGCCTTCCACGCAATTTCTGTATTAATGGAGTCCGCGTCGATGATTGGGGCGATGGCGTCGAAGAAATAGAGAAACTCATCGCCGAAATGCTTACGCATGTCCTCGGCTAAAGCTTCGTGAGTCAGAGGGCCTGTGGCAATGACGGCGGGACGAGGCAGCTCACTTAATGAGGTGACGACGTCGTTGCGGACTTCGATGCGAGGATGGTTTTTGATTTTCTCTGTAATCAAAGCAGAGAAGACTTCACGGTCCATTCCCAAGGCTTGCCCGGCGGGGACTTGTGCCTGAAAAGCGGCTTCAAGAATATGAGATCCAAGTTTCTTTGCTTCCCACTTCAATTGACCGGGGGCTGAATGTTCCCCCAGGCTGCCAAAAGAGTTGGAACAGACCAATTCGCCAAATTTATTGGTTTTATGGGCGGGCGTCATGGTTTTATCGCGCATTTCGTAAAGCACCACCTGATAGCCAAGATCCGCAAGCTGGAGGGCGCACTCAGAGCCTGCGAGCCCCGCGCCAACCACTGTAATTTTTTGATTTTGAGTGAAATTTGTCATCTTTGTGGTAGACCTTTTCTTAATGGATTCCAACAAGAAACCCAAAGGTAAATTATCTGTCGGCTCGGAAGTACTACAGAGTCTTTTCGAAAATGGCAAGTCGCCATTATCCGAGCAATTTATGCGTTGGAAGCTGTGGGCGAAATGGGAAGAGGTTGTGGGGTCGACGATCGCTAAAAATGCGGAGCCTGTAGGGTTTCAACGGGGTGTGCTGTACGTGTGGGTGCGCAACTCCACCTGGATGCAGCAGATGATCTTTATGAAGGACCATATTCGCGACACCATCAATCAGAAATTTGAAAAGAACTTTGTAAAATATATCAAATTCACTCTGGATCGTCGTGAGGTTCCCAATTCCGATCAAGAGGGATTTCGGGAAATGATTCAAAAGATAGCGCCCGAAGGCGATGACGATTAATTCGTAGAGGGTGCGACGATGATAATTTCCTCCCAAATGGTTGAACAGGTTTGGCAACGCACTTCGCAAATTGAAGATGCCCAAGAAGCTCAAACTCTTTCTCAGAAATTTATAAATGATCAGCCCGTTCTTGCGGGTTTTGTCTTGAACTATCTGAAGACCAATGCGAACGAGGACGTTGCCAACGTCGGGTTTTATATTGCCATGGTCGTGTGGAGGATCTTCGAGAGTTCTTCCCGGGGCCGCCTGGAAAGTCTGAGTGAGACTGCCATCAAAGATGTTTTTGAAAAGAATGAAAGTGTCTTTCATGAATTGTCCCGCGCTAATGAATTGACCATCGAAAATTTTCTTGCACGCCAAAGCGTGTACTCGCAACCCCATGTTATGAAGTACATTGTGGAAGCGATCTACGCGGAAGAAGATGAACATCAAATCAGCCTTGAGCAGCAGAGCTTTCTGTTTCGCTGTCTAAAGGTCGTGGTGGATTCTTTCAGCCAGTCTTTTTACCTTCAAGAAATAGCCAAGTAGGGGCGTCCAACTTATTTAAGCCGAACTTTTTCTGCACGCTCTTTGGCTGCCCTTATTCCTTTGCTAACTGTGTGGCCGTGGCGAAAATCCAATCTAAATACTTCTGCACATTCACATACTGGCCGCGGAAGTTGCAGTAGTCATGGTCTCCATCAGGAGATGGATTGTAACGAGTTTTGGAGACCACACCGACGACCACGGTTTTTCCGTTGATGTCGATCATGGCGGGACCACCGGAGTCACCTTGGCAGATCCCCTTGCCGGCAGTTTGATCCACATGGAATGTGGCCGAGGTTTTTGAGTAGCTGACGACGTCTAACTCCACTGTTCTTAAGATGCCGAGATTGCCTGGAACAGACTTTCGCCCATCCATGCGTCCAAAACCAGCGGCCGTGATTTTTTTAAGGTCAAGATCGACGTCTCTGGGAGGAAGTCTTAATGTCTCGATATTTTCAGGTAACGAAATCTCCAGAAGCATGAGGGCCAGATCAGAAACGCCGTCTTTAGCATAATCGGGGTTAGCGATGGCTTTAGCGACTTTGTAAATGGCTTTTTTTCCGTCAGCGGTGGGTAACTCAATACGGTGAACGGTCGCGGAACTGGAAACACAGTGAGCGGCGGTCAGAATAATACGTGGAGTGAGGGCACTTGCCGTGCACTGGGAGACAGAATAGTAGGTCGTTGTCGCATCCCCTTCTTGAACAGTCTTAGGATTCGAAAGGACTCTGAGCGAAAAAGCCTTTTGATTTAAGGGGCTCTCGGGAGAAACAGTGACGCCGCCAACAATCGAATCGGCTTCTTGCAAAAGAGCATTCGACGGGTCTGAGGTGAAGGAACCTTGGCAAGCACTTAACATGAGGGCAAAGACGATCAATTTTCTCATGCGTTCCAGCCTTGCAAAAACGTAACACGCTTTAGATGTCGTATTTGCGAGTTGAACTGTCAAAAAAATAGATAGTGACTAAATTTGCGGTCGGGAGCAATGGCTCTGGCTCCCGGTGTGTTAGAGTGGGGCTGCTTAATCCTTACTTTCCTTCTCAATCGAAGTTCGCAGCAAGGACTTCACATGCTCCTTGCGGGAAGAGCCTCCCAGCATGGACTTGAGCTGGTTGTGAATCGAAGGATCGTTGATCAGAGCACCGAGAGTTCCCTCGCCTTTGTCGATCTTAGTCATGATGGAATCCAACTTATCAATGGAGCGACCAAACTTTTCACCACCGCCGTGGACGTTGATTTGAGTCACAAACCTTTGAGCTTCTTTACTAGCCAGGGTTAGGCTGGTGCTGGCACTTTCAAGATTTCCCATCAGGCGGCCAAAACGATTGTCGGCATTCATGGTGTGGGTGATTTTGTAAAGTTCGTTGATGATATCGAAGATGCGATTTGTTTCGCTTCCCCGCTCTGAGATGATGCCCAAAAGATCCGTGGCCTTGGCAACATCTAGAATTTCACCCTCTTTAACCATCTCATTGCGAGGATCGCCGGGAATGATATAGACAAACTTATCGCCCAAAGCTCCTTGAGTGCGAATTTCCACTTGGGATCCTTGACGAAGACGACCGATATATTCAGCGTTGATCTTCATTTTTACGTCCAGCGCATTCTTCTCAGGTAAGAAGGTGATGTTTTCGACATTACCGACGGTGATCCCCGAAAGTGAAACCACGCTGCCAGAGGACAACCCTTGAACCTGTTCAAAGTGAGCATGAACACGGACATAGCTGGTAAAAAGAGCACGATCTGCTCCTAAAAAGAAGATCGAGCCTAAGATGAACACGATCCCAACGGAAAGAAAAATTCCAACTCTAATTTGAGTGCCTGTTTGAGATTCCATTATGCACTTTCTCCGTTAATAAACTGACTCATGGGCCCCTCGGGGACCTGTTTAAGTTTGTCGATGGTATATTGTTCACTGATGCGGCGGTTTTGCAGGAGGGCGACCTTATCGCAGACGGCGTACACCGTTGGCATGTCATGAGTGACCAAAATAGAAGTAACACCTTTGGCTTTGAGTGATAAAATAGATTCTTGAATACGTTTGGTGTTATAGGGATCTAGTCCCGCCGTCGGTTCATCATATAAAACGACATCAGGGTGCATCATCATGGCGCGAGCCAAACCCACGCGTTTTTGCATTCCCCCGGAAAGATTTCCTGGAAAAAGACTTTCAGAGCCGGGAAGTCCAAACTCCAAAAGTTGTTCGTGAATTTTCTGCGCGATTTCTTGTTCGGAATATTGAAAATGTTCGCGCAGGGGATAAGCCAAGTTTTCGTAAACAGTCATAGAGTCAAACAAAGCGCCGCCTTGAAAGGCGTAAGCCACTTTTTTGCGGATTTCCACCAGCTCTTGTTCACGCATGGGGGCGATGTCGACGCCGTTAATAAGAATTTGTCCCTTATCCGGTTTCTCTAATCCCACAAGGCTGCGCAAAAGAACGCTCTTGCCGGTCCCAGAGCCTCCGATCAGGCCCAGACATTCTCCTTTACGAACATAGAAGCTGACACCTTCGTGGACTTTTTTTGAGCCAAACGATTTGTGAAAATCAACGACTTCAATAACACCTTGTTTTACGTCGCTCATACCATCTTCTCCACGATCCAAAAAAGTTTCGACAAGAAGAAGTCACCAACGAGGATGAGAATGGAAGACACCACCACTGCCTTGGTTGTCGCAATGCCCACTTCTTTGGTGCCGTTCTGAACGGTCAGACCAAAGTAGCAAGAGGGAATTGCGATAAAAAGAGCAAAGAAGAATGTTTTTCCAAATCCAGACAAGTAGTCTTTGATGGAAGAAGTGGTCAAGACTTTGAGCAAATAGAAATTTGGATCGAGATTCAACTCTGTCGCTCCGATAATCAAGCCACCGGTATTTCCCACGATATTGGCGATAGAAACCAGAATGGGAAGAGTGATCAAGCAAGCCATCACACGAGGAATGACGATCTTTTTAATTGGCGAAGTTCCTAGAGCGCGGATGGCATCAATTTGCTGGGTGACGACCATACTTCCGATTTCAGAGGCAATTCCAGCTCCCACGCGGGCCGCCAACATCAAGCTTGTAAAAACCGGTCCCATCTCTCGCAGGATCGTGACAGCAAGTAGCTTGGGGACATAGAGTTTTCCGCCAAACTTTTCCAGCCCCAGACCAAATTGCAGGGACATCACCATTCCGGTGCTGACAGCGGTGATCACAATGAG
>JAHRXB010000300.1 GCA_019104905.1 Bdellovibrio sp. | reverse complement strand
TGCGTGACATCTGTAAGCATATTATCTTAAGTCATCATGGAAAGTTGGAATATGGATCTCCGAAACGACCCAAATTCCTGGAGGCCATGGTCGTGGCCATGGTGGATGATTTTGACAGCAAGGTCAGCACCTTAAAAACGGTGATTGATTCTGAACGTGGTTCTGGCGAGAAATGGTCGCGGTACAGCGATCTTTTTGATCGCTACTTCTTGCTCGAAGATTTGAATGAGAAATTTTAATGTTTAATCGTATTTTGGAACTTCTTCGCACTTATAAAAACTATGATCCTGCAGCCAAGTCTTTGTGGGAGATCGGGCTTTTGTATCCAGGCCCGAAGGCATTGTTTTTTCATCGTGTGGCTCATGCTCTTTATCAGATGCGGTTGTTTTTCTTGGCTCGCTTGATGGCCGAGATTTCTCGTTTACTGACGGGAATTGAGATTCATCCGGGAGCGACCATTGGGCGTCGGTTGGTGATCGATCACGGCATGGGCGTGGTGATTGGTGAGACGGCAGTGATCGGGGATGATTGTATCATTTTTCATGGCGTGACTTTGGGCGGACTGAAGTTTGATCCCGTCAAGCGCCATCCCACAGTGGGTAACAAAGTGATGATTGGAACCGGAGCCAAAGTTCTGGGCCCCATCACTGTTGGCGACGGTGCCCTCATTGCGGCCAATGCGGTCGTCACCAAAGATGTTCCCCCTGGGACCACCATGGTCGGCCCCCTCGCCCATTCTAAATAACCTAACGCATCGCACTGCAAAAAGGTACGGCGTACCTCCGTGTTCTCAATCGGCTTTCATGATTGAAAACTAATATAAAAAGCGTCGCTTGCTGCCATGCATCTCTGAGATACTAGTGGAGTTCTTAATCTAGCACGAAAGGAGTTCGGCTATGAAGCAGACAGAGACAATCCAGACGGCGCCAACTTCGAACACACATCAAGGTGAGAGCAACGGAACAACTGCTCCCGTTCGCAAAAGAAACCGCCGTCGTCGCTTATCAGGTTGGTAAGCTTAAAGGCCCTCCGCGAAATGGAGGGCCTTTTTATTTTAAGACCCTCTCATTCTCAACGCTCTTTCATTCCGCTTTCTTCCGGTTTTCATCCAAGCCCTAATTTCAAGAATTTCTGTTCTTTCCTCCTAGAGCCCTTTAAATCCTGAGACGACGTTGGAAGGAATCAAAGAGTTATGAATAGAAAAGGAAAAACACCTCGCTTTAAAAGACAAAGAAGACTGCTCACTGAGCTTCCCGGAATGGGCAAGGCGGGAGCCCTTGAGCGCCGCCCTTATCCACCGGGGCAGCATGGTTTGCAGCGCCGAAAATATTCCGAGTTTGCTTTGCAGCTTGAAGAAAAGCAGAAGCTCAGATTTCACTATGGTCTTCGCGAAGAACAGTTTCGTCGTTTGATTAATAAAGCAAAAAAATCTCAGGCGACGAACTGGGTTGAAGCATTGGTGAATCTGCTAGAAAAGCGCTTGGACAACGTGGTCTTCCGCTTGGGTTTTGCTCCCAGTATTCCGGCCGCTCGCCAACTGGTTTCTCATGGCAAAGTTCTTGTGAATGGAAAAAAAGTGAATATTGGGTCGCAAGTGATTCGTGTGGGCGACAAGATTCGTTTGAAGGCGGAGGCTTATGAAAATCAAGTCTATCTTCAAGCAAAACAAGGACCTCGGTTGCCATTGCCTTCGCATCTGAATAAAGAAGATGTGGCCGGCAAAGAAGAGGGGCGTTTAAGCGATGAACCAAATCTTGAATCGGTGCCCTTCGCTTTTGAGCCGGGACTGGTTATTGGCTATTACTCAATGAGGGGTTAATGAAAAAGGCTCAGTTTGTTGAAGCAAGTCGGATCGATTTTGAAGAACTGACGGAAAACTTGGTGGTTCTTAAATTGAACGGTGAAAAGTTTGTGATGGATACGGATACGATGATTGATCTCACTTTTCGCTGTGCCGCTTTTCTGACGTACCTTGAAGGAAAAGAAAAGCCCGAAGTCAGTGAGCATCGTTTTCATTAGAAACGACGACGACCTTTGGCTTCGGGGGTTCCATCGGCGGGATCCTCGGGCCATTGGTGTTTCGGATACTTAATGCGCAACTCTTTGCGGACCTCGGGATATCCATTTTTCCAGAAGCTTTCCAGACTGGAAGTGACTTGGACGGGGCGGAAGTTGGGCGCCAACAAATGGAAGGTGACAGGGATTTTTCCAAAATAGACTTTGGGTGTTTCCATCAACCCAAAGACCTCTTGAATTCTGACCTCGAGATAGGGGCCCTTGTCGACGGGGTAGATCACCTGAATCTTGCTTCCGCTCGGGACCTCCAGACGGTCGGGAACTTCTTTTCGCAAAATCCCAGCGACATTTGCCGGAAGAACTGACTCAAAGAAAAAGACCAGATCTTTTTCCATCACCGCTTGCATCTTCGTTTCACCCAAGCAGGCTTGAGACAGGGCTTCGTGAATCAGCTTTGTGACGTCGATATTTTGTGGCTCTTGCCTTTGCAAAAACTCCCAACGACTCCACCAATGGCTCAGCTTTTCATTGTTCTTAAGAACCAATTCAAATTTCTCTGAAAGAATTTGCGGCAGTTTTTCCGCGATATCCTCCGCAGAGGCGGGGCTCAAAGACGGTTCGTCCAAAGGTAAATCAAAAAGGCTGCGATATTCCCGAGTGAAGAACTGTCCCTTGTCTTCAACAAAAGTCACATCGCGGGTTTTGACGATGAGGTCCTTAAAGGTCTGCAAAATAAAATCTTTGTCAAAGCCACAGGCCAAACTGACTACGGTTTCCGCGTCAGAGCTTCCTTCAACACCATTGAGAGCGATAAAAAACTCGGAATTTTTCACAAGGCTTTCCGATTGAAGTTTGACACCGCGACCCCCGACCATCAGGGCCCGTTCTGATTTTCCACGGCGTCGACAAAGACGATCGGTATAGGCTTTCAGTAAAATCTCTTTAAGCAGTGACGAAGACTCTTTCGTGTCGATTTTTTGGGGTGTGGCGGTTGTCTTTAAGCGCATCGCCAAGTCTTCAATTTGTCGAGCGGCCTGATCGACGGTTTGCAAAGCGAAAAAAGGAGCCCCGGCAGAAGCTTTTTTGGTTTTTCGATAGTGTTTTAAAACCTCAAGTCGTGCAGAGAGGTCACATTCAAGATTGTCGCTCAGGAAGGAGGCGAGGGACTCTTTCTTTAAGATATCGCGTTCTTGCAGAAGGGCGGCCAATTCTGAAGCAAGCTCCGGAACTCCAAGCTCTTGTCCCACCAGCATCAACTTTGCCAGACGCACGGGAAGAGGAAAATGCAGCATACGCCGCCCCAGTTCCGTGATCTTTTGATTCTGATCCAAAGCGCCCGAGATCTTCAAAAAGCGAATGGCATTATTGAGAGCCACAGCGGGCGGTTTTTCAAACCAACTGAAGGAATCAAAGTCCGTCACCCCTTGGGCACTTAAAAAAAGCAGACTCTCGGTTAAATCAATTCTTTGAATCTCGGCGATCTCGCTTTTACTGAAAGAGAGTTCATCCATTTTATTCCACAGGCGATAGCACACGCCGGGGAACTGACGGGCCGCTCGTCCCGACCTCTGAATAGCGCTGGATAGACTGATGCGACCCAGTTCAAGACGAGAGAACCCCGTGCGATGATCTTGCCGCATGTTTTTTGCTAGGCCCGAGTCGATCACGGTGTTGACGCCATCCAAAGTGACCGAGGACTCGGCGATATTGGTGGAAAGAACAATACGTTGCCGTAAGGACTTCTGCAAAGCCCGTCGTTGATCTTCGATATTTAAAGTGCCATGCAAGGGAATCAATTCCAAATTCTTACTGTCGGCCCAGGCTTGCAAGGCATTTTGCGCGCGATCAATTTCCCCAACGCCAGGAAGAAAAACCAGAATGTCTTTGTCTGTTTGGGATTGGGCCTCTTTAACGGTTTGAACTAGATTGTCATAGAAGGCCGGGGACGTTTGCAGAAGTTGAGACCCTTTTTGATAGCGAACATCCAATTCAAAAAGTTTTCCTGGGACGCTGACAATGGGGCAGTGGCCAAGATATTGAGAGATTTTTTCCGCCTCGAGGGTTGCGGACATCACCAGAATTTTGATATCACGGCCCAGCTCCTGCAGTTCGCGCAAAAGTCCCAGAGCCAAGTCGACGTGCATGGATCTTTCATGAAACTCATCTAAAATGACCAGATCGACATCGCTAAGTTCAGGATCTTCAATCATTTGTCGAGCCAGCAACGCCTCGGTCATAAAAATTAATTTGGTTTGTGTCGATGTCTTGTTGGCAAAACGAACTTGATAGCCGACCTCGCGCCCCACTTGCCAGCCTTGTTCTTCCGCAATGCGGTGAGCGGCGGCAATAGCGGCCATGCGACGGGGCTCCAGAACCAAGACTTTCTTATTAACGATCTTTGCAAGAGCGGGGGGAAGACGTGTGGTTTTGCCGGCACCGGGGGCCGCTGTGATGACCAGATTATTCCCGCCTTTGAGTTGTTCCTCAATAGCCGGAATAAAACTGTCTATGGGAAGCGACACCAAGGATTCCATTTTTAAGTCGGATAAATAAGCAGCATAAACTCCGCCTTTTCATAGGGGAGTCCAGAAATGAGTTTGTCGATGTTTCCGTCCAACACACACTCATCGTCCTGAGAAAGATTGAGAGTCAGTAAGAACTTTCTATTTGAGAAATGTTCTTTCATGTCGTTCAAGGTTTTTTTCAGGCGATAGGGCGTATCCATGACAATGATGGCGCGTTTTTCTTTGGTGAGTTCTCTTAAGGCTTTCCCTCGAGATTCCGTTTCTGCAGGTAAGAAACCACGGAAAACAAATTCATCCAGCCGCTGACCACTTAAAGAAAGAAGTCCCATCAGGGCCGAGGCCCCCAGGGCGGACTTCACGGGAACATTCTTTTGGCGACAAAGGCGCACCAGATCGGCTCCGGGATCACAAAAGCCAGGTGTCCCGCAATCGGTTACCAGCGCCACGGATTTTTCCGCACACAGCGGAACTAAAGCCGCCTTATCATCCGGGGTCGAATGTTCATCCAGAACTTCATAGGTTTTTCCCGTGATGCCATGAGAGCGTAAAAGTTTTGAGGCTTCCTTGGTGCTTTCACAAATGACGACATCACAAGACTTGAGGATCTCCAACGCTCGCAGAGTGATTTCTGTCGTATCGCCAATGGGTGTGGCTACAAGGTAAAGCATCAGGATTCCTTTTGATTCAGCAGAAAGTTCATAATGCGTGGCAGAGCTTCCGGAGGCTCTGCTTTTCCGGCGTGAGTGCTTTCGAAGAAAATCATTTCAACGTGCGGGCAGAACTGAGCCAAATGATGAAGATTTACGGGTTCATTCTCAAAGAAGTAAATTTTGGAATAACCTTTTTTATCAGCCTCAATAAACCAATCGGTTTTGAATTGCGCATCGTCCATGCTGCGGTGAGGTTTTAAAACCAACAGCGCCTTCTCATTTAAAGGAAATCCCCAGCGGCGCATGATCTCTTCAGAGCCGACCCCCATTCTTTCCACATCGCGACCGGTGAGATACGCAATCTCAGCTCCCGCGCTTTCCACTGAGGCCACGAACTCAAGAGCCCCTTCATAGGGGCTATCAAATTGCAGATAGTGATTCGAGAAAAAACTCTTTTGCCAATAATCTTTGATGGCCTCTTGAAAATCTGCATGGTGCCCATCAAGACCCGCGCGTTCTAAAGCGCCCTTGATGCCCCAGTCGCTGCGCAGAGTTTTTATGTTCTTAAGCAAGGCCACCTGTTCTGGAAAAAGTTTTTGATTTAAGGGAGCGGCGGCAAAATCAAGCAGGATGCGTTCCAGACGTGGGCTCACGTCGAAAAGTGTGGAGTCCAA
>JAHRXB010000293.1 GCA_019104905.1 Bdellovibrio sp. | reverse complement strand
CTAACAACGGTGGCGGATCTAACAACGGTGGCGGATCTAACAACGGTGGCGGATCTAACAACGGTGGCGGATCTAACAACGGTGGCGGATCTAACAACGGTGGCGGATCTAATAACGGCGGCGGCAATGGTGGCGGCGGCGTAAACCCTCCTGGACACGGTGACGGCGACGGCGGCCCTGGACACTCTACTGATCCTCTTCCAGATCCAGGCAACGGTTGTAACACTCCTGCAAATGCTCACAATCCTCATTGCAACCCAGGTGGTGGCAACGGTGGCGGCGGCGATAACGGCGGTGGCGATAACGGCGGTGGCGACAACGGCGGTGGCGATAACGGCGGTGGCGACAACGGCGGCGGCGATAACGGCGGCGGCGATAACGGCGGCGGCGATAACGGCGGCGGCGATAATGGCGGCGGCGATAATGGCGGCGGCGATGACGGTGGCGACGACAATGGTGGCGGTGACGACGGCGGAGATGACAACGGCGGTGGTGACGACGGCGGCGGAAGCGACGACGAAGAAACACCAACCGATACACCTGCTCAAAAAGAAGAAAAGAAGAAAAAGAAAGAACTTAAAGCTAAGCTCTTACCTGCCTTCTACTTGGATTTTGATTCAGGAAATAAAATCATCAATAAGACTTCTCACGACGCAAGCCGTTCTGACAGAAGCCTTGTAAAATATGACTACAACTCAGCACGTGATACTTTGGTTTACGGCGACTATCGTTCTGGGTTCCAAGTAACATCTTATAAGCGCTTTGAAGCAGGTCTTGGTGCTAACGTATTGTTCTTCTATGAAAATGCGACAGGACTTTCTAAGATCCTTTGGGCAAGTGTTGGATTGATCCCATACTCTGGAAGAGAGTTTGTATCTACACGTTCTGCAAACAGCCTTGAAGACGCTTATGCAAAACCAGCTCTTTCAATCCCTCTTGAAGCAGCTTCATTGGCAAAATGGACACCTGGTGACAACGTAACTTATGCGTCTAAAGGTGGAATCATCTTCTTTGCTGGACCTGGTGTTGGCCCTGCGGCTTTGAGCACTTCTTATGTAGCAACTGGTATCTACCAAACTTACGTAGAAAAAGTTGATAACGACAACGTCATTGTTCGTTTGACTGATATCAAAGTTAAAACTTTGAATCTTCAAGCTGGCGCGACGCTTGTAGCAACTGGAACTTCTAAGTACAGAAGCGTTTCTAACTCATTCTCATACTTGATTAACTTCAAGGATGCTGTGGGTGCACGTGCTTACAACGATCTTGTAAGAGGAAATATCGCTCCTATCCAAAAGATGGTGGCACAAAAATCTTCTCCTGCAGTTCAAAAATGGGATAAAGTGACTCGCCAACAAGTTGGTCGTTTGACTCAGTTCTCATTCGGTTTGCCAGTTGTATTGAATACATCTTGGTCTTCTGGAAAAATCTATGAGCTTTCCAAGACTCAGACATTCTTCGACAACACAAACACGACTGTAAACTATGGTATCTACCTAAAAGATCGTCGCAACCGTGTTCTTAACAAACACTCTTCTATGACTGAAGCCTTCTACGGTGGAGTTATGAAGATTAAAGCGATCGGCGCGAAATCATCTACTAAAGCTTACTTCGGTCAATACAGCTGGAGCGCTGAAGATGATAGCACTAGCCACTCTGACATCCGTACGGACGTTAATGAGTTGATCCAAAAAACAGGTCTTCAAAAAGAACTTGCTGTGAACATTCCAAGCCTTAAAAACTTGGGCTTCTCAAGCGTAGCTTTGAAAATGAACCTGAGCGAAGATATGACTTTCAGATTGATGAAGAGAGTCTTGACTCTTTCTGCTGACGAAATCGGCAAAAAGGCTCAAACTAAAGCTGATAAGTACTTCAGCAGCAATGCGGATCCTTTGAATCTTTGCGGTACAACTGCTAATAGCGAAAACTTCAGCAGCTGTGTGAACACTCAGACTTCATTGGCTCGTCAGGCTGGTAAAGGTATCTTCAAAGCTATGGCTTCTATGGAGTACCACTATAAGAACAACTACGATAAAGAATTTGCTTTGGCATACGCTGACTTCGGTAAAGCGGTATTGACAAGCCCATTCGTGTTCCAAACAGTTTTGGATATCGCTGGTGACGGTCTTGAGTTGGAGTACATCGTGAACAACACGTACTTCTCTTCATACCACATCAAGTTGTCTACAACGGCTCAACCTGGCGTGTTTGCGAAAACTTTGGTTCCTTACTATGACTTCATTGCTTTGACTCCTGCTGCGTCTGGAAGCAAAGCTGGTGTTATCGTTGGACCTGGCGTAAACCCACAAGTGACTCCGTAATTGAAGACTCGCAAGAGATTCTCTCAATAGCAAAAAGCCCGATCTAGTGATCGGGCTTTTGTTTTTTAAAGATCTACTCAATTCCTTTTCTAAATACCCTGTCCCAGTCCGCTTTAGTTCTTATATAGACCATCTTAGAACGAAGCTTTTCACGTCCAAAGATTCGCAGAAGCTCCGGTCTCATTTGCTTATGAACTCTCCATAAGGTTTTATACAACTTAAGAGTATGCGACAGATTCCGCTCTTCACAACCTTCAGGAAGCTCCTGTCTGCGTGACCACAGATTTTTAATCTGACGTTTGGTACACCACCAGTAATGACGCCACAGGGGAAAGTCGATAAAGACAATATGATCCGCCAAAAGAAAACGCTTTTCGATGATATCTAAAGGACCGTAGCCATCGACAATCCAAGAATCTTGATTCTGAACTTGATTGAGAATTGCAATAGACTCGGCGTGAGGTCTGATTTTCATACCTGCAACAAACTGAATGGCATCAACATGAGTCAAAGGCAAACAATGAATTTCGGCAAGTCTTCGACTAAGAGTGGTCTTCCCCCCACCCGCGTTGCCGACGACGGCGATTCTCTTCACGGCCTTTGCCTTGGTTTCTTGATCTGTCATGGATTGATTCTATCCATTTATGCAAGAAAACATAAACATTTATTCAACGGAGGACGCTAACAGTTGGAGTCTTGCTTAAAAGAAACTTTGTTTTTTAGCGAGCTCCTGTCCTTACAAATTCCTTTCGGCATACAATCTCCTTCTAAAAAAGGAGGCATTCATGCAAAGAAAAGGATCCGCCATTTGGCGCGGGAACATGCAAACCGGAAAAGGCGAGGTTTCCACAGAAAGTGGCGCGGTAAAAAATGTACCCTACTCATTCGCAACACGATTTCTAGAAACTCCCGGAACCAACCCTGAGGAACTCATCGCGGCGGCGCATGCCAGCTGTTTCACCATGGCCTTGTCGGGGGCGCTCGCAAAAAAGGGTTATATCGCCGACAGTCTAGAAACATCGGCGACCGTCACCATCGACAAAAAGGGAGATGGATTTGCTATCGAGTCTTCCAGATTGAAACTCAGAGCGCAGGTCCCCGATATCGACGCCAAAACATTTCAAACCATCGCCGAAGATGCCAAGGCCAACTGCCCTGTCTCTAAGGCGCTGAATATCCGAGTGAATCTTGATGTCGACTTCCACTCGCCCCTCCACAGCACACGGGCTTCGCACTAAGCGAAGCCCTCGCGGCTGCGACGCTCGTATTCGCGCACAATTTCATGCACTTTGTTTTCATCAAAATGAGCCCAGGCTTCTTCAACACGAAGACTTTCTTGATCTCGGCCCACAGTCAAAAACGCGGCAATTCTTTGATCTTCATAATAGGCCACGGCGAAGCTTTCATGCTCCATATCTCCCAGCACTTCCATGCGATCAAAACGATCCGAATACCCCACATACCCTAAGGTCAGATCATAGTGCTGGGTCCAAAAAAACGGCACCTCTTGAAAACGCTTCTGATCCCCCATCATATTGAGAGCCGCAACTTGCCCCTGCCGCTCGGCAACCTCCCAGTGCTCCACGCGAATGGCCCGTTGACTGTGGGGATCGGGCCATCGGGCAATATCTCCGGCAGCAAAAATTCCAGGCACACTGGTTTCGAGATACTCATTTACGAGGATTCCATTTTCCACCCAACATCCCGCTTGCTCCGCCAACAAAGTGTTCGGACGAATTCCCGCCCCCACCACGACAAAATCACAATCAATACTTTTTCCGTCATCCAAGAGCACACTGCGATCGCGTATCTCTTTGACCGTATGACCTAAGTGGAAATGAACCCCATGATGTTCATGCAGCTTTTTGAGGTGACTTCCTACATGCACCCCGACCACTCTCATTAAAGGCATGTCCTCGGGCGCAACCACATGAACTTCCATATTTCTTAGTCTTAAAGAGGCCGCCGCCTCTAAACCAATAAAGCCAGCTCCGACAATGACCACCCGGGAAGCCCAGGAAGTTCTTGCGATAATACGTCGACAATCCTGCAAAGTCCTAAGAAGATAGACATGCCCCTTATCAATGCCGGGAATTTTTGGCTTGATCGGATCCCCCCCGGTTGCCAGCAAGCAACGATCGTAACGCAAGGTTTTTCCATTCGACAAAAAGACGCTGCAACGGTGAGCATCCACCTTTTCCGCAGTCACTCCCAACTCCAAAGAAATTTTATTTTCGCGGTAAAATTCTTCTGAATAAAGAGGGATCCATTCTTCTGGAGCATTGCCTGCCATAAAATCTTTAGAAAGATTAGGGCGATCATAAGGCAAAGCTTTATCCTCGGAGACAAGTGTGATGCTGCCTTGAAAACCATGACGTCGCAAAGAGACCGCGGCCGAGGTGCCCGCAGCGCCCCCTCCGATAATAACGAAACGCTCTGAGGCCGTCCCTTCACGAGGTTCTACCACTGGCGCTTTTTTATCGACAACAAAGACATGCTGCTCTTTCACTTCCGTATACCAAGCTGAAATCGGATTCAAGGCCGGAGCTTTCAAAGCTTCCCCCGTGCGCAAATCAAAACAAGCGTGATGCCATGGACAGTGAACCGTTTCCCCCACAATAAGACCTTCGTGAAGAGGCCCCCCATAATGAGAGCACTTTGCTCCCACGGCGAAGTATTCGCCGTCCTGGCGAACCAACAAGACGGGCTCTGCCCCCACATGACCTAAAAGACTTTCCCCGTCTTTAAGTAAACTCTCGGAAACACCTTTAGAAAAATCGGGTCCGCTCACCTTTGCACTGACTGCCATGGGAAATCTCCTTGATGAATTCATCATAATGACAACCCTAAAGTCCTGCAGGTCGTGTCAGAAAGTTATGCATAAAAACATCAATGCGTCCTTGAGTCCACAGACGAAAAGTAAACATTCTTGTCAATTGTCTCAAGATGATACGAGATCTTCTTTAAAAATATTTGAACTGCCTTCACCGACGACGACAGAATTCCGATGAGAAGATGTTAGATTGTTTATCCAGGAGGCAACACTTGAAGCAGTGGATGAAAAAACTTGTTGAGCAGTTTGATATGGATTGGGGAACAACTTCCCAGGACAGCGCCATAAGCAACGAGACTCCCTCTTTGACTGAAGATCGTGCGACTCTTTTGTACATTTTGGATATTTACAATAAACACCTTTTTGAAATCCAAAATCATTCCGTGCGAAAAGTTCGCGCGAAGCTGGATGCTTTTGCCAAAGAACTCGTGCAAAAAGATACTGAAGCCACCGAAAAGACTCTTTTCAGATTGCGCCAGTTTATTTCAAGCTACCGCATTGATGAGTACACCTTCGTTCAAAATACTTTTGATGACTTTAAACGTATTATCTGGGACTTTGCCGATCACCTTAGCGAAGAGGCCCAAGTTGAAGACGCTGCTCAAGGAGACATCAATCAAAGCCTTGAACAGTTGCGTGAAGCTGTTGAGTCCAACTCTATTGACGAACTGCGCGCAAAATCCCGCGAGTTCATCAACTTCTATCTTAAACATCAAAGTTCTAAGAACGAACGACGCTCTAAACGAATGGAGTCGATCAAAAAGAATCTCACCACCGTTAAAAAGCAGCTCATGGAAGCGAATCAGACCATGCGTCGGGATCACCTTACGGGGGCTCACAATCGACGCAGTTACGATGAACAAGTCCGCCGCTACCTGCAACTGCACGAAATCGATAAAGATCCTATGACTCTGATCTTGCTTGATATCGACTTCTTTAAAAAGATCAACGATGCTTATGGACACGATATCGGTGACTTTGTTCTGCAAGAATGTGTGCGCCTTCTACAAGAAAGCTTTTCTCGCGAAGAGGACTTTATCGCCCGCTTGGGAGGAGAAGAGTTCGCAGTGATTCTGCCTGGCTGCAATGTCGAGGCGGCAATTAAGATGGCCGAAGAGGCCATGCAACGCATTCGCAAAGAGGTCTTCGTTCACGAGAAGTTCGAGATTCGCTTTACGGTCTCTATGGGGATCGCCGAAATCTCTCCCAACGAAGGGGCCGACAGCTGGTATAAACGCGCTGACGAGGCCCTGTACGAATCCAAACAAACGGGCCGGAACAAGTACACCCTGGCCAAGTCTTCTCAGATCAAACGCGTAGCCTAAGCCCGTGTCGAAAGTTTAGACACCCGTCAATAAATAGTTAGTGACCAGAAAAGCCTGAACATTCGTTCGGGCTTTTTTGATGTTTAGAATTTTCTGATCACTCGCAGTGATTTTCTGATTGAAAACGATTTTACCTAAGCGACGCATTGGCTTCGCCTTTGCTTTGTGTGTTTGTCATGAAGACACGCGCACTTTCCCTAAAAATATTATTCTTGGTTTTGACTCTGGCTCTTTCAGTTTCCGCGTTAGCCGAGGAACCTCGCGATATCGTGGTGGCGATCATCGACACCGGCGTCGACATCAGTCACCCCCTGATTCGCAATCATCTTTGGGTGAACCCTCGTGAACAGAAAAATGCTTTTGATGATGATGGCAATGGATATGCCGATGACCTCCATGGATGGAATTTTGCTTCCAACAACAATGATCTTTCCGACAACCACGGCCACGGAACTCATGTGGCGGGAATTATTTTACAAAAGGCCCGCTCTCAAAGAGTCAAATTCATGATTCTTAAATATTATGATCCTCTTAAATCGGGTGACGACAATCTTTTAAGCACCGTGAAGGCCATTCGCTACGCGATCAAAATGAAAGCCGATATAATTAACTATTCAGGTGGTGGCGACGAAAGAAGCCCGCTGGAAGAAGCCGCTATTCGTGATGCACAAAAACAGGGAATACTTTTTGTGGCCGCGGCCGGCAATGAGGGGCGCAATACCGATCGCGTCGGCTTCTATCCAGCGGGCTACCGTTTAAGCAATATTATTTCCGTCGCGGCTATGGATTCTCGCAAACGACTTCTGGCCAGCAGCAATTATGGATCTCAATCCGTCGATATCGTCGCTCCAGGAAAGAACGTCTTTTCGTCCCTTCCCGGAGGCAAATACGGTTTTATGACGGGCACCTCCCAGGCCACAGCTTGGGTGAGTGGCCTGGCGGCTTCTTTACTAACCCAGTCCGACAAATCGTGGACCCCTGAGACGATTAAGAAGTTTCTAGAGAAAAATGCCGTCAGGGATCGCCAACTGTCTAAGAAAATTCGGTCTCAGGCTCGTATTTCGAATCTCGCCGCAATGACTTTCAATCAATAGCATTGACCGCCCTGCTATTGGACACTTATCCTGAGGGAATGAATTCGCACCTTCGAATCTTCAGACTCATTCCCTTGCTGTTTCTTTGTTCTTTGGCTTGCTCCGACAGATCTCAAGCGCAAAATACGCCCCCGCAATGCCATCACGACGACACCACCTTTCGCTGCGTGAAGGTTTTGAAAAACTATGATGGTGACACCCTGACAGTAAATATTCCCGATGTTCCCGCGCTGATCGGAAAGAACATCTCGGTGCGCGTCTTGGGGATTGATACCCCCGAGATCAAAACCAAAGATCGCTGTGAAAAAGAAGCCGGCCGCATCGCCCGCAACCTGGTGGCCAGCACCCTGAAAAATGCCCAGAGTGTGGAACTGCACAATATTCAGCGGGACAAGTACTTCCGAATTCTTGCGGATGTCATGGTGGATGGACGTTCACTCAAAGAGATCCTGCTAAAAAACAATCTGGCCTATTCTTATGATGGCGGCACCAAAAAGCACCCTGATTGGTGTAAAGTTCTGCGCCAACCCGCTGGCCGCTAACCTGATCAATTTGCCAGAACCCGAATAAGTGGATTAAGCTAAGGGCTATGGAAAAAACCAAAGAACCCCTCGCCTCTTCTGAAAAAAAATGGTTTGAGCTTTTTAGCAATAAAGCCCGAGTTCTTTATCCACACACGGATCCTGCGCACGACTATCTACACATCATGCGCGTTGTGAATACCGCAAGGAATCTTTGCCTCGCTGAACACGGCAACTGGGCCGTTGTGATGCCCGCTGCCTTTTTTCATGACTACATCAACGTCCCTAAAGGGGATCCCCGTCGGCCCTATGCTTCCCAACTCTCTGCCGAAGCCACAATTGAATATTTGAAACATGTTGGATATCCCGAAGAGCACTACGAAGCCATCCGCCACGCAATCGAAGCCCACAGCTATAGCGCGAACATTCCCGCCGAAACCCTCGAGGCGAAGATCGTACAGGATGCAGACCGCTTGGATAGCTTAGGAGCCATTGGTATCGCGCGCTGTTTTGCCACCAGCTCTATGATGAGTCGACCTTTTTATTCCGAGGAAGACCCTTGGGCGGAATCCCGCGATCTGGACGATAAGAACTTCGGCATTGATCACTTCTTTCAAAAGCTCTTTAAGCTTGTTGAACACCTCAACACCGAGACTGCAAAAAAAGAAGGCGAGCATCGCATCGCCTTCATCAAAACTTATTTGGATCAGATTAAAAGAGAAATCTAAAGCTATTTTTCGTCAAACATCGAAGCCACGGGGCTATCGACAATTCCAGATCCAGTGACAAATTCTTTGATCAAGGATGCAAGCATAGCTGATTTTTCAGGAGTCATGTTTTGAAGAGTATCAATCATCTGTTCTTGGATCGTGCGAGGAATCTCTTTAAGTTTGCCTTCACCTTGAGGAGTCACAGATACGACTACGCGGCGGGAATCTTGAGGGTCCGTCGTGCGGCGAACCAACCCTTGCTCTTCAAGCTTTTTAACAACCACCGACACAGAGCTTTGATGAGTGGTGGTTCTTGCTGCCAGATCGTTGATGGAAAGACCGGGCTCTTGGTAAACCTTTTTTAAAACGAAGATCTGAGCGGCGCTCAATCCTAATTCTTTTTCAAAGTGACTTGAAGAAACTCGGAGAGCCTTGAAGATGTAGCGAATGCAGTCCATGACTTCACTGACTTCCGAACGATACTCTGTAGCGGATTGTTTATTCATATTTTTATTAAGGACGATAGATTAAAAACATGCAACTCAATTTTTATATGTATATTCATATATGACGTTTTGCAGAGCTAGATTGAGGAAATCTCAAGCTCGGCGGGCAACCCTAGTGTCATTGCTCCAGGAGCCTGAGAGAAGTCGATTTTATAGCCGCGAAGGGCAATCCGATGCTCTCCCCACTCCACAGAAGATCCGTAGAGCTTGTCTCCGACAATGGGAAACCCATGGCGACTGAGGTCGAATCTTAACTGATGAGAACGTCCCGTGACAGGCTGCACATCCCACATGCGATACCCTTGAGAATCAACACCCAAATACTTCGCCAAGGTTCGACTTGGTTTTCCTTGAGGGCTTTCGTAGGCCCTTCTTTTTCCTCTTAAGATACGTGAGGTCCACTCAAATTCACACGCCTCCTGCAGAGCGATCTGAATTCGAGGGTTCGCAATGTTTGCGGGAATGTGCGAGTAGTCTTGCCCCGTAGTGAGGGCGCGATAAGTCTTTGTGACCTGCTTATTCTCAAACCAAGCATTCGCCTTACGGTGAGCCTCTGCATTCTTCGCATACATCACCAGGCCTGAGACCTCATAATCCAAACGATGGACCGGATAGATCTGCATTTTGAGAACCCTCTGCAGCTCTTTCCCTAAACATGAGCGAGCATCGTCTTCTTCAAAACGACTGGGGGTCGAAAGAACTCCACTTTGTTTATCGCAGATAACGAAGTTGGCATTTTCAAAAACAATCTGAATCATTTTTTACTGAGACCTACTAAGAAAATCTCTTTTGAAATCTTACGTGTCGAATCCGGCTTCACGGCTTCGAATTTATGGAAAGACTTTTTTATCTCGTCGCGCAGCTTCGTGAAGTCGTCGCTATGAAAAAGTTTGCAAACAAAGTGACCGTCTTTTTTCAAAAAGCGGCGCGCGACATCCAACGCCAGTTCGCACAGCTCCATTGAACGAGCTTGATCCGTCATACGAATCCCCGTCGTCTTCGGAGCCATATCAGAAAGAACCAAATCAAAGGGCGGCTCAAAACCATGCTCTTTAAAGATCTCTTCCAGATTCAAGTCACGAAGATCTGCCTGGATAAAAACGGCGTTCTGCATCTTGACCGTGACCGGGCTGAGATCCACACCCAGAACACGTCCTTTTTCACCCACTTTTTGAGAAGCATATTGGGACCACGACCCGGGAGACGCCCCCAGGTCCAAAACCGTCTGGCCCGGCTTAAAAAGTTTGTATTTCTTGTCGATCTCTTCCAGCTTAAAAACCGAGCGCGCGGCGAAGTTTTCTTGTTTAGCTTTTCTGAAGTAGTGATCCCGAGGATTGTAAGTCATATCGGTGATTTATGTCGCTTTCCCCGGGCAAAGTCCAATAGAAATTTTTTGATGGAAAAGATTCCTGCTTAAGCGTGATTTGCGGGCTCTTTTACGA
>JAHRXB010000284.1 GCA_019104905.1 Bdellovibrio sp. | reverse complement strand
ATAAGATCGCCTTGGATGAAAGTGCGAAGGCGAAGATTCGGCAGTTCACGGGAGACCTTAACATCGCACATTCACATCCGGACGCTCAATTTGTGGACTCCTACTCTGTGATCGAGGACGGTGAGGTTAAAGAAGTCGTTTTTGCGGGTCAGACCTTGGACCTCACTTAAGAGCACTAGTATCGATAACCAGAGTTTTGTCCTTCATTGAGTACAGCAGTCCTCCAGCCAATACGGCCCCGGCAACATACATCCATGTCTTTTTGTCGCTCATCCAGGAAGATTTTTCTGGGGACGGCTGGGCTCGGCGGGTACAGGAGTCTGAAAAGTAGAAAAGTCCTCTTGCGGTAAGCTCGAAATCCAGATTTCGAAGGGAAAACTCATCGCAAGATCCCTCAACTAAGTTTTCGAAAACAAGTTGCTGATTGAGTAGTTGTTCATAAGTTCCAAAAAAAGAAACTGGATGATGTGCGTTCGAAAGAAGCGTCCATTGATAGGGCGTCTGTTTGGAAATGACGACCTCGGAATTTTCATGAAGTTCCCAGGTGAAAGATTCGACTAAGACCTTCTCGATGACGGGGTACTTCTTTTTAAGTGCCGAAAGTGATGCAACCTCGGTGGGACAAGCGAAGAGTTCGGGCCCCTCCTTAAGGAGAATGCGAGATTTGCAATATAAATAAAGCCATTCGCGGCGCTCTTGGGTTGGAATTTCTCTCATAAGGGCTTTCCCGCTCAAGTCACGAATAAAACGAAGACTTAACAAAGTTAGCGGAGCTTCCGTTTGAAGGGATTTAATTTGATTGAGTGTCATTGAAGGATTTTGAAGAAAAGAGTCCCCCAGCTTAAAGAGGCGAGTTTCTTGGTCTGAATTATTTTGAACACGGCTGGCCTGGTAGACCATGAATTCAAGAGACTGAGGATGTTTTAAGAGAAACTCTTTGAAGCTGGCCTCAGAGGCTCCCGCAGAACGAATAAGAATTGTCTGTCCCCAGCTTACAAGCGGTAGAATCATAAGGGTGATAAAGATGAAATTTTTCATGAGCGACTCCTTAGTTTTGATACTGCACTTGAATTCGTGTAGGCCCCGATGAGCTGATTTGATTTCCTTTTTCGTCAGGATTTTGAACTACGGCGATGAAAGGTCCCGCGTAGCTTAAGAGACGGGGGCTTTCCTGATCTTTGACTAAAACTGCATACTGTTGGGGGTTGAGGGGAGCCCTTAAAAGTTTGAGCTTAGATCCAACCTTGAGTCCCCCTTTTTGTTTATCCGTGGAGGCGAGGTAGAGATCCACGACGCCCCCCATATCGCCGACCAGGGAGGCCAAGGACTCTGCATTGGCCACCTCAATCGGAACAAGAACAAAACCTCTGGGAATAAAGGTGTCTACGGATTTCGGTTCAGGAAGAAAGCTTTCTTTAGACGTCCTATTTTCTGCAGGTTTTGAAACAAAATAAGAGATGGCACCCAAAATGAGAAATGCACCTAGAAAAGAATTACTTTTTATTTTTGAAAGAATTTTTTCCTGCATGAAATCGATCCTCTGTGTGTTGATATTTTTTAGGACTTTCTTTGAGTTGGGTTAGATGTGTGAGCGCTGCGAATCCCACAAGGACTACGAGCAACATCACCACACAGACTTCGATGAGAATCTGCCCCTGATTATTTTGGGAAACCACTCTGATCCCTCCTTCGTTAGCGTTACCGCACAGGCCTTTTTGAATTGAAACGTTCCCTTTAGGAATTGAGAAAAGGGAGCGCGAACTTGGACCTGGTACTGCCATTCGTGAGCCAGAGCCTGGGTCTCCTCGAAGTTTGGAACGGGACTGTAGGTCGGAGCGAGGTCCGGAGAGTCCGGACGGACCGCCAATTGGGGCGCCTGTCCCCGGATGCTGAGTAATTTTGCTTCAAGAAGGATGTTTGAGGATTGCTGACCGGTGCGACGAAGACTTTGGGCCGTCAGATGATGAGAGTGTCGAAGGAGTTTGTTACTTTCTTTTATTAGCTGCTTTTGCTTTTGATCCAATCGTCCTCTTTTTTCTTTAATTTGATTGTAGTGGGACGTGGCTGCTGCAATCGCTATCGGATTCAGAGAGGCGATGGCGGCGCTGAGCTCCTTTGCTGCGACAATCGACTGCGCCTTAAGGGCTGATGCCAGAGGATTCAGAGAGAGAAGGGCTGAAAGAAGAGGTTTTACCCGGTTTTGTGATTGTAGTCCTTCTTGGCGGCATTGAAATTTTAGAGCGAGATCATTTTGAATAAACCCTAAGGATGAAAAGCCAACAAGGAAGCCTGCTATGAGTGGGGGCATCAAAGCCAAAGTCAGCGCTAGTGCGAAACCTTTTTGTCGGGGACGGGTCATAGAAGTTTTCTCCTTATGGATTTTTCGAGCTTCAGGGGAGGACGGAGTTCAATACTGACGGTGCCTTTAGTAAGATCTTGATTCTTCTGAAAGCGGATAGAGACCCTCTGTTGAGTGATAAGAATGCCGGACAGTCGACCTTCCAGTTCTTTTTGACAGAATTGGATGGAGGCGTCTTGGGTGCATATCAAAGCTTCGTGAAGATGATAGTTTGTAAGATGAAAAACTAATGCGCGATAAAGAAGAAGTGTTAGAATAGATCCAGCAAGAAAAAGTAAGGGCAAGGATAAAAGAGCCTCAATTATTCCTTGCCCCGCCTGAGATCGGTGCGGTCTCATCTTATCTACTTTGGGAGTCAGATTTTGATGGATTGACAGCGCCTTCAAAGAAACTTCCAAGATCTCTTTTTTTATACATGCTCTCGGTCACTTCATGAGCTTCTTTTTTTCGACTGCCGTTGCCACCCAAAGCTTGGGCTACGTTGGCAAACTGAACGTCGAGATTTGCGCCGACAACTTTAATTACTGAGATGCTGCCGATGGCGACGATAGCGACAATGATTAGATATTCGATAAGGCCTTGGCCTTTTTTATTTTTTAGAAGTTGATTTGCTTTCATAATGTCTCCTGCGAAAGGGAGTGAAAGCAAAAGGGTGTCCGGCGTGAAGAGAGTTTAAACAAAAAAGAAAGTCCGGAGGTCCGGACTTCGTGAGGCTTATTTCTTTTTACCTTTAGCGGCTTCCTTTTTAGCAGCAGCTTTTTCTTCTTTGGCGGCAGCGGCAGCTTCTTTCTTTGCGCCAGCCTTTTTTGCCTTACGTTGCAAAATAATACGATCTAGGATTTCAAAGGCCTCTTTTTGAAGGTCATTTTCGAAGATAAAACGATAGAAACCTTCGATCTCAGGGCTTTGACGGAATTTCTTTAATGAGGTGGGAAGGCTGTCCGACTGGACGAAGTCAATAGAGCTGCCATCTTTTGAGAGTTTAACTTTTTCAGCCATTTTTTATCCCCTAAAAATCACTTCAAGAAGTCCTGAGCCTAAACTCAATTTGACATGATTTTCTAATGTTTTAAAGGGTTTGTACAACGGCTGACATCCTTTAATCAAGGATAAAAATGGTCTTCCGGGGAGGGGATAAGACGGACGTGCAAAGAAGTATTGAAGGACCTTGGTTTGAACCTGGCAGCTTTTTTGGTGAGTCTTTAATAAACCATTGAATTTCTTCGGTAAATAGCGGAGATTGAGGTCTCAAAAGTGGGAGGTTTGTGATGCTCATTCTTAATGGTAAGGAAGTGGCCAAAGAAGTGCGTTCATCCCTGATCCCGCGGGTTGCAAACTTCTCTCGACTTAAGGGCCGCCCACCACACTTGTCAGTGATCATTGTTGGGGACGATAGTGCCAGTCACGTTTACGTCAAAAATAAAAAAATCGCCTGCGAGTCTATCGGAATTTCCTCAACGATTCATGCTCTTCCGGCGGGAATTTCTCAGCAAGAGCTGAACTCAAGAATTCAGAATTTAAATCGCGACGAAGATGTCGATGGTATTTTGGTTCAGTTTCCTCTGCCTAAACATCTCAGTGCTGATGAAGTGCTTTCGTTAGTGGCTCCTGAAAAAGATGCTGACGGTTTAACGTATGCCTCTTTG
>JAHRXB010000265.1 GCA_019104905.1 Bdellovibrio sp. | reverse complement strand
GAGCTGGAAATCCTGCGCGGAGTCAGTCTTGAAATTCAAGAGGGCGAGGCGTTGGCGATCCTAGGGGCATCGGGAGCTGGAAAAAGCACTTTGTTGCAAATCATGGGAACGTTGGATCGTCCAAATCGGGGCGAACTCTATTGCAATGGGCGGGACCTTTTGGCGATGGGTGATGAAGAGTTGTCGCGCTTTAGAAACTCGGAGATGGGTTTTGTTTTTCAGTTTCACCATCTTTTAAGTGAATTCACCGCTCTTGAGAACGTCATGATCCCCTGTCGTGTGGGGGGCGAACCGGTAAAACTGGCTCGGGAAAAAGCGTTGCACCTTTTAGAGTTTATGGGGCTTGCAGAACGACATCAGCATTACCCCAATCAGCTTTCGGGCGGGGAATTACAGCGAGTGGCGATTGCTCGTGCTCTAGTGCGCCATCCCAAGATCCTCTTTGCTGATGAGCCGACGGGAAACCTGGATTCACAAACCAGTGGCAAGATTCAGGAACTCTTTTTCCGTCTGAAGGAAGACATGAAACTCGCTCTCGTGATTGTCACGCATGACCTCACCTTTGCGGCTCGTTTCCCCAAAGTCTATCGCATGAAAGACGGACAGTGGCTCTAGAGTGGCCCTGCTTTTAGTGGCAACGGAGCGTCAAATGATGACGCCTTGTTGCTACCAAAAGTAAGCCCATACTTCTGTCTTCTTTGACAGGACCTTGGTCTTAAGTTACGATTCTCCAATCAAATTGTAAGTATTGAGAAATCTTATAGATTTTTAAAAAACGGGGCGAAGCCTGTTGGGGAATTAAAACTTTGAGTAAGCTTCTTTGTGTACTGCTAATCACGACGTTCACTTCGACGGTTTGGGCGCAACCAGCTAAAAAGAAAACCGCCAAGGCAAAAGCTCCTACGCAAGCCTCTGCTGCATCTGTTTCTTCTGGTCTGACAATCAAAAAAATCGAAGTCTCTGGAAATCGCAAAATTGAAAAAGACGCTATTCTTGCGAAGATCCTCTCTAAAACGGGAGAGGCCTATTCGGCTCAACACATTCGCGAAGATGTGGAAGCTCTTTTTAAACTGGGATTTTTCAATAATATCGAAGTGGACCGTCAGGTGTCTGGGAAAGATGTTGTCCTGACCTACAAGGTTTTAGAGAAACCTTCCATTGTGGAAATTGCTTACGAAGGCAATAGCGAAGTGAAGTCCGAGGATATCGGGGACGCGACGGGAATCAAAGCTTATCAGCTTCTCAACATGGCCAAAGTGAAAGAGGCTGTCGAAAAAGTTCAAAAGCTTTATGAAGATAAGGGCTTCTTTCTTGCGAAGGTGGAAGCAGACGTTCAGGTTCTGACCAAGGATGAAACGGTTCGGTTGGTTTTCAAGATTCGTGAAAATGATAAGGTGAAAGTTAAGAAGATTACTTTCTTAGGCAATAAACATCTGGCGGACGGGCAACTGAAGTCGAAGATGTTGACTCAAGAGGGAGGCTTCTTTTCGGGCTTAAGTGGATCTGGTCAGTACAAACAAGAGATGTTTGAACGGGACGTGCAGATTTTGCGTTTCTTGTATTGGAATCAAGGTTATGTCCAAGCGAAGGTGGATCGTCCACAAGTGACGGTGACGCCTGATAAAAAGAATATTTACATCACGATTCGCATTGAAGAGGGTGAGCAGTACGAAGTCGGCGACGTGGATTTTGCAGGCGATATTCTTTTTCCGAAACAAGAACTTTATGAGGCCATCAAAATCGACGACAACGGTGTATTTGCTTACGATGTGTTGCAAAAAGACATCAGTGATTTGACGGCAAAGTACGGCGATCTGGGATACGCCTATGCCAACGTGATTCCTCGTACGGCTTTCAATGCGAAAGAGCGTAAGGTGAGTTTGATTTTTGAATTTGATAAGGGTTCAAAAGTTTACTTCGGCAAAATTAATATGGTGGGGAACAGTAAAACCCGCGACAAGGTCATCCGTCGTGAGTTGAAGATCAACGAAGGCGAACTCTATAACGAAACTCGCCGTCGTCAGTCGCTCGAAAATATTCAGCGTCTGGGATATTTTGAAGAGGTGAACTTCAAGACCTCTATCGATGCGGAACGCACTGAGATCATGAACGTGGATATTTCTGTGAAAGAAAGAAACACCGGTCAGATTCAGTTGGGAGCAGGTTATGGCACCTCTCAAGGTTTTACTCTGCAAGGTTCTGTCAATCAGGCGAACTTCTTGGGTAAAGGCCAAAATCTGGGTGCATCTTTAAATTTGAGTAATACAGGAAGTTACTACAGCCTGTCTTTCACCGAGCCGTATTTCAATGACACTCTTTGGTCCGTGGGCGCAGATCTTTATCAAAGTGCGAACTCGGCCCGTGCGGACTACGATGAGAATCACAAAGGGGGAGCTCTTCGTTTCGGCCATCCTTTGGCGGAGTACACTCGTGGTTATCTTCGTTATAAGTACGACGACACCGAGCTTTCCACGAAGTATGATTCGGCGGGGAAACCCATTACGGATACGGATCTTTTCCCACTTGCGACGGCTTCAGGGGTGACAAGCTCACTGACGGGAACGTTGG
>JAHRXB010000248.1 GCA_019104905.1 Bdellovibrio sp. | reverse complement strand
TCATTCCTCTTCCTATTCTGCTGTTGGGAACGAGTATTGGTCTGTGGTTAAGAAGGAGAAATGCCTAATGAAAATAAAGGGTCGTGGCATACTTGTTTTATGTCTTCTTCTTTTTGGCGGTTACGCTATTTATGACTATTTTCAGGATCAGAAGAAAGAAGAAAAGAATATGGAGCAGGCTCGCCTGCTGACCGTGAATTTTGAACAGGTCGATAGCTTTGAGATTCAAAAGGGCAATCAAAAGACGCGACTGAAAAGAACCGTTGACGGTTGGGAATTGGTGGAACCCCTTCAGGATCTGGCCGACAACTCAGTGGCCGAAGACTTTGTCAAAAATGTGGTCCCGGAGCGTGTGATTGAAGTGGCGAAAGAAGGGGAAGGCATAGACTGGGCTGTTTATGGACTTGATAAACCCCTTGGGACGATCACCTTTAAGACCACAGCGGGCGCGCAAAATGTTTTTGAGATTTCTGAAAAGAAGAACTTTGAAGACAATGTTTTTGCCAGAAGAGATCAAGAGGCGAAGGTGCTGGTATTAAACTCTGTTTGGCAAAATCGCGTGAACAAGACAGCGTTGGATTTCCGAGATCGTCGTTTTTTACGTCATAAAATTGCCAGCGTTGACGAATTGAAGCTCAAGAACGCCAAAGGTGCGTGGGAGCTGAAGCGAGTCGATGGTCAGTGGACGGCGGTTGGAAAAAAAGAATTTAAATTAGATCAGAATAAAGTCCGGGAGATTCTGACAGCTATTTCCGATGCAAAAGCGGCCGAGATTTTTGATAGCAAAGCCAAACTTCCTAACTTGAAGAATCTTTTCACTTTGGAACTTATGATCTCAGACAAAAAGTGGACGGCAGAAGTGGGGCAAGCTTCAGATCTTTTGATTTATGCAAAAGTGTCAGAACCTGCCTTCCAACTTAAGATGGAAGCCGGCGCTTTGGATAAGTTTATAAAAATGACTTTGGAGGACCTAAAAGAGCAGCCTCCCAAGATGAAAGAAGAAGAAACGCAAGCCATGACGGCAGAGAAGAAAGATCAGAAATAATGCAAAAGATCGTAGTTAAATCTCCCACACGTGTGGACTTGGCCGGGGGCACATTGGATTTGTGGCCCCTTTATTTGTTTATTCATGGAGCCTCGACAGTCAATGTGGCGATTGATATTTACACGACCGCCGAGATCACTCCACACGCAGATTCCACCATTGTGTTGGAATCGACGGATTTAAAAATAAAGAAGACCTACGGAAACCTGATCGAAGCACTTTCCGATACCGATCCCAAAATGATTTTATTGCAAACCCAGCTTCGGTATTGGAGACCACAAAAAGGATTTACTCTGAGCACCTCTTCAGACAGTCCGGTGGGGGGTGGTCTTGGGGGAAGTTCCAGTCTGACGATCAGTCTGATGAAGGCATTTTCTCAGCTTTGCGGACGCCCCTTTCCTGATGTTCATAAGATGGTCCATGTGGCGCATAATATTGAGGCTGAGATTTTAAACACGCCGACGGGAACTCAGGATTATTATCCGGCGGCCTCGGGAGGCATGAATATTCTTCGTTACGGTTATGATGGGATTGAGCAGGACGTGCTTCCCGTGAGTCAAACGCCTTTGGCGGAAAAGTTTATGCTGGTTTATACGGGAAAAGCTCATCATTCGGGTTTGAATAACTTCGAAGTGATGAAGGACTCTGTAACCAAAGATCCGGCCACATTGCAAGCACTGCGGGATTTGAAAGTGATCGCCATTGAAACGGAGCACGCCATTCGCTCTGGAAACTGGAATGAGCTGGGCCCACTTTTTAAAAGAGAATTTGAGGCTCGTGTACGTTTGGCGCCTGAGTTTTCCAGTCCTGAGATTGCCAAGCTTGCGGAAGTCTCTTTGCAGAATGGCGCAGAGGCTGTTAAGATTTGTGGAGCTGGAGGCGGTGGGTGTGTCTTGGTCTGGTGTCCTCCTAGTAAACGTGAGGGAGTGGCCAACGCATGCCAAAAAGCCGGCTTTCAGGTGATGGACGCAAAACCCGTCGATCCACTGTAAAGAAGAAAACGAAAAAGGTCGCAGCAATAAAAAAAGCTGAGGCCTCCGCGTCTCATGCCGGGGACGTGCATCGTTTTTTGGGCATCTCTTTGGGGGGAGGAAAGTCCGATAAAGCCTGCGTGGCGGTTCTGGAATACTACCCAAAACATAAAAAAGTCTTTCTTTCTCGTCTTGTTGAAAAAATCAAAAGTGATGAAGTTCATTCGGCGGATTTTAAAATTCACGAAATTATTGAACAGTATCATCATGATATTGAAGCCATCGCTTTTGATGTGCCTTTGAATGTTCCTAACTGCCTGAACTGTAAAAAAGGTTGCCCGGGTATTGAGTCCTGTAAAGAGCCCCATGTCCAGTGGATGTGGGACTATACGCGAAAGCTTCATAAAAAGAAGAAGCCTCGCAAGTTATTCACTCCCTACACTCAGCGGTGCGTGGAGATGTACCTTTCCTCTGAACTCGAAGAGCCTTTTATTTTACAGCACGCCATGGGGGCCAATACAGCTCCTCTTTTGGCCCGCGCGATGTTTATAAAAAGACGTCTGGACATTCCTTGCCTAGAGATCTTTCCTAAACTTTCTGTCTGGCGGGTCGGTCGCTCATTGAATGTGATGAAAAGCCATTTGCGCCTTCATAAGCATTCCATTGGAGGAGACGAAAGTCGGCGAGAAGTGTTGCAGGCGTTAAGCACTCACAATGTGGCCTTCGTGTACGATCAAGATGTTAAATTGATGATTGAAAACAATCATGCCTTTGAGGCCTTTATCTGCGCATTGACCGCGTTCTTAAAATTTAAAGGCCAGACCGAGAGCCGTCCTGAAGGATTTCCGGCGAATGAAGATTGGATTGAGTTCCCTAAGACCTCGATCAAGTGGGATGGATTCTAGAGTAAATATTCACCAACAAAAGCCCGACTAAGGGCGAGCTCGACTGACCGGGCTCAGCAATAGATTTTTGTTTGCCTACGATGGGAAGACAATTCACAATTTTCCATGGTTAACCAAAACTCACACACGGAGGTTTATGTGAAATTGGCGAAAATCGTAGTATTAGCTTTGTTGGTATCTGGTGTAGCTCATGCTCAAAAGAAAGGTCTTTTGGCTCAAGCTTCAGGACAAGGTTACGGATCTGCTGGTTGCGGATTGGGTTCTATCGTAATGGGTTCTGATGGCAACCAAGTTCTTGCTGCCACTACCAACGGTACTTCTGGAAACCAAACTTTCGGTATCTCAACGGGTACTTTGAACTGTCAACAAGATGGCATCTTCAAATCTGGTAAAGAAGTTCCTGCATTCATCGAAGTGAACAAAGTGGCTTTGGCTAACGACGCAGCTCGTGGACAAGGTGAAACTTTGGCGGGTCTTGCGAACTTGATGGGTTGTAACTCACAAGTTATGGGTGCAACTTTGAAAAAGAACTACAACAAAATCTTTGTTGAAACAAATATGCAACCTGCAGCTATCGAAGCAAACATCAACCAAGTTGTCTCTCAAAACAACGTTTGTGGTGCTTAGTAGCTAGATCTTCCCTGTGAAGATAAAAAACGCAGTGGCGAAACCACTGCGTTTTTTATTTTTAAATCGAAGAGAATTCCTTGCCAAATTGCACCTGACTCACAAAGATCTATTTATGCGTTGGATTCTGTTCGTTTCATTACTAGCTGTGGCATCCCTTTCTCATGCGAAGTCTTCCCAAGAAACTCTGGATGAAGTTCTTAAATACGCGCAAGAGCAGAAGTTGGATCAGAACCGCCAGTGGTTCAAACTGTTGCATTATGAAAAAGACTTTTTCCAAGTTCGCGAAAGTCAGATCGACAGTCCTACTTTTTTTTTCTCTGCACAAGGTAAAAAGAATCCTCAAGCTGAGCTTCAGGCGACAATCACGGCATTTTTTCAAGAAGTCGGGGAGGATACCTTCACCCATGCGCAATGCCGTTTTCCCGCGCGCTATAAGTGGCTTAAGGCTCAGCTTCACAATGTGAAAGTGAACTGGCCCGATATCCGCTGTGAAAGATTCGAAGCTTTTGCTCAAGCCATGAAGGGAGAGTCTGTTTCTTTGGTATTTTCAAGTTACTACTTGAACAACCCGTCCTCCGCCTTTGGGCACACCTTTCTGAGAATCAACAAAGCTCCATCGGTAAAAGACGGACAGCGCCACGAGCTTTTAGACTACGGTTTGAACTACGCCGCGGAAGCCAATACGAACAACGCTTTTTTGTATGGCTTTAAAGGTCTCTTTGGAATGTTTCCCGGTCAGTTCCGTTCTATTCCCTATTATTATAAGGTTCGAGAATACAACAACGCCGAATCCCGAGATTTATGGGAGTACGAATTGCGTTTGGGGCCTTCGGCCGTTGAGATGTTGATTGCCCATGTTTGGGAGTTGGGGCCAGCGCAGATTGATTATTGGTATCTGACGGAAAATTGCTCTTACCATATGCTGTCCATTTTGGAAGCGGCGGATTCTTCTGTCGATATTCTTTCTAAGTTAGATCAGTATGTGATTCCCGCAGACACCGTGCGGGTCTTGTGGACGAAGACGGATCTGATTAAAGATTATAAGTATCGACCTTCCGTGCGTCAGGTTTTCTTTGCAAGAAGTAAGTCCCTTAATGAAGCAGAACAAAACGAGCTTCACACCTTGGTTCATCAGATTCAAACTCAGGATGAAATTTCTGGACAGTCGCAAGCTAAGGTGTTGGATGTCTTTATTGACTACATTGACTTCCGATATTCCAAGGAAGTTCAAGAGGCGGGACGTGAATTTCAACTCAAGATGCAAGTTCTAGGAAAGCGCAGTGAGATTCCAGAGGGGCCGATGACTGTGTCCATTGATCCACCACCGGAAGAGCGTCCTCATCTTGCGCATCCCTCGGGGCGTTGGGGCGTGGGCTATTTGCACGACTCGATAGCGGGGGATCTAGCAACGCTCACACATCGTTTTGCTTTGCATGATCGCTTGGACCCTGCTTGGGGCTATCCATCTTATTCGCAGATCACTTTTTTTGATCTGGGATTTTCCTATGGTTCCTCCTATGCGGACTTAGAAACCAAAAAACTTGAGTTGGAAAACTTTGCTGCTTTTGAATTGATTTCAGCCAGTCCTTGGAGCTCCCTGTTTCCCGAAAAATCATGGCGCTTTAAGCTTGGTGTCGAACGCACTCGCAATGAAAACTTCCTGCCGACTCATGAGGGGGTGGTGCGCTTGGGGTACGGTTGGACATGGGGACAAGGAGTTTGGGATCTGAGCGCGCAACTGCAAGGGGAGGCTCACTATGGTCCCACGTTGTCTGAAAACAAATTATGGGCGGGGGTAGGACCACTGCTTGAACTTCATTATTCGGTGAGTTCTTGGTGGCAGTGGCAAGCCAGTGCGCATTATCGCCGTGATTCTACTTGGGATCGGCAAGACTACTTGCGCACGCAGATAGAAACTCAATGGAGTTTTTCAAAAACCTGGGGGCTTCGGGCTTTGTATCGTAATCAGAGATTTCTTGAGGAAGCCGGACTGCAGTTGTTTAATTACTACTGATAAAAACTCAGAGGCAAGGGGCCTTTTATGCCTGAAACGACGGACTTCCCATACCTGCATGGTTTTTCTAAAGACGAACAAGAGCGTTTGCGTAAGCAGGCGCGTTTTGGCGAATACACCGTTTATCAGAATATCAACTTTTCCGGTGTCAAAGATTTGCTGGAAGTGGGTTGTGGGGTTGGAGCCCAAAGTGAAATTCTTTTGCGGCGTTTTCCAGATATTCAATTGACCGGTATTGATCGCAGTCCCAAACAACTGGGGGCGGCTCGGCAACATCTAAGTCAATTGTCTTATGCGCAAGAGCGCTTTGAGTTGAAGGAGATGGACGCGAAGGCCATGAGTTTTTCCGCGAACTCTTTTGATGGCGCGTTTTTATGTTGGATTTTAGAACATGTTCCTGACCCCATTCGCGTGCTCTCGGAGGTGCGTCGAGTGCTGCGTTCCGGCTCGATAGTTTATATCACCGAAGTGATGAACGCCTCTTTCTTCTTGGATCCTTATTCCCCCAATGTATGGAAGTATTGGATGGCCTTTAATGAGTATCAACTGGAACAAAAGGGCGATCCTTTTGTCGGGGCCAAGCTTGGAAATTTCCTTATGCAGCTTGGATACCGAGACATTCAAACTGAAATCAAAACATGGTTCTTAGACAACCGCTATCCTCAGGCACGTAAAGACTGTATCGAGTATTGGACGGAGCTTTTGCTAAGCGCCAGCGAGCAACTTGTGGCCGCCCAGTACGTTTCTGAAGACATCGTGCAGGGAATGAAAGAAGAAATGGCCAAGGTCGCCAATGATCCCAACGCAGTTTTCTTTTATTCCTTTGTGCAGGCGCGGGCGCGCACCTAAATCTCGTCTTTCTTAAGCCAACCCTTGCGATAGATCCACACGGTGATTCCCGTCACCACAAGAGCCATCAAGCCCAAGGTGAAAAAATAGCCATAGGGTGATTTCAATTCGGGCATATTCTCAAAATTCATTCCATAAACCCCGGCAATAAAATTGAGGGGTAAAAAGAAGATTGAAAACACAGTCAGAACTCGCATGACTTCGTTAGTGCGATAGGAAGCTTCGTTGGTTTTTTGTGACATCAAAGACAGATGCAGACTTAAAAGTCCCGATATTTCTTCATGGATGTCATCGGCATAGAAAGTGTGTTTTTCTAAGGGCTCGCGGATATGCGCAAGATCGCGCAAAGACAGCTCCACCTCTGTCGGGATCTTGTTAAAGATGTCGGTCGTGAACTTAAATATTTTACGATAAGAAGAAACTTTTCTTTTTATCATATAACCTTCGCGTAAAATATTTCGACGTTTTAGCGAGAACACACGTTCTTCAATGGTGTCTGTTTTGGAATCCAATTCGTCCAAGGGAGCATCGAAACTTTTGATCGTCTGCAGACAAAGAAACTTCACCAGGGACACCAGGCTGATTTGCTCAAATGGGACTTTGTCTTTTTTCTCCGAAATGCAGGGGATGGGCGAACGGTGAATTGTCAGGACAAAATCTTTACCAATAAAAAACACCAGTTTGGTTGTCAGCTCTTGCATGGTCGCGGCTTTGGGTTTGGCCTGAACATCGTGATGGCGCAGGATGAAGAATAAGGATTTTTCAAAGAATTCACATTTTGGAAGATGTTCGGGATCAAGGCAGGTGGTGAGGGCTTGCAACGGGATCGGGAATTCTTCAGCAAGTTGCGTGAGGTCTTCCTGGGAAGGGGCCTCGCAGTCAATCCATCTATAATCTTTCCAGTGGTGTTCAAAGCGCTTCATAAATTGAGTATGACAAGCTTTTTAAATTCTACAAGACGCTTTCCTGGGGTTTAATGACAAACTCCAGTGTTTTAATCGAAGAGACGTCTCCAAAACGATTTCTGTTCCACAGCAGAACCCGGTATTTACCCGGTTTGAGATCCGGAGGAACAGACCACTGGCTTTCAACGATCTCAGACTGGTGAAGCCGCGTCCAACGGGTGCTGAAATGTTTTTGATATTCCAGGCGTACCGAGGTGGGGAGAGTTGTCTTTTTTTTCCATTGTAAAAGTGCTTTTTGATTTTCCCCTTCCATGATGACATCGTCCACTTCAGGAATGGGGCGGGATTTTACCACCATGCTGGGACTTTCAAAGGTCTCACCTTCGACGCCATCTTGGGTTAGCGGCGTGACTTTGTAAGAGTAAACGCCCGGACGTAACGAAAGGGAAAACTGCGGCTGAGAACTTTCGTGTTTCGCGATTTCTTTTCCGTCTTGATTAAAAAGGACAATTCGATAGTGATGAGCTCCTGTGGGGGGATCCCAGTGAAGTTTTAAGGGAGCCATGAAGGTCGTTGGATCGACTTGCATCTGACTGCTTTGTCCGGCAATGGCTTGAATTTTTTTAGGAGGCACTAAAAACTCTTTAGGGCGAGACCATTCTCCCTGAGTATTGAAGTGATCCCGCACGCGGCCACGGACCAAGTAATAGCCAGGTTCCAGATGGACACTCATGACCGGAGTCGGAGATTTCAAAGTAGTGACCAGGGTCTTATTCTTCCTTAAGACTTCGACTTCGTAGAATGTGGAGCCGACGATTTCTTCCCATTCCAGCTCAACCTTCACTTGCTGAGAAGGTTTGGGGGGAGGTGCGGCTCCGACACTGAAAGCTAAAAGCAATAAACCCCAAAGTGCCATCACGGTGTTTTTTCTTTGAGCGACGCTTTAGCCACTTCCAGGGCAATTCTCATACTCTGTTTCATGGATGTATCCAGGCCTTTTTTCGAAACAGAGTAGTTGAAAGCACGTTTGAAGTTTTCCGGCGCTAAGGGGCCAGCGGCCAAAACCTCCGAGGTGGTTTCCAAAGCCTCTTTGACACTGAGGACGGCTCCGGCTTGATTGGTCAGGAAAAAATATGTCAATTCAAATGCGGGATAGATGCCTTCGGGAAAAAGATCATAGTGCTTAAGCAGTCCCAAAGAATATTGGGCACAGTTTTTAAACGGAAGCCCCAATTTATTTTGATCCGTGCAGAACTTGTAAAGCTTTTCGAAATCTTTGCGGGCGTATTCAGATTTGGCAGGGTTTTGTGATAATTTTTCAGAGACCTCAAAGGCCGTCATGAAAT